>CAZSPW010000001.1:0-12582 GCA_964608575.1 uncultured Burkholderiaceae bacterium
GCGTGGGTGTAGCTGTGGATGATTTCCAGCAACTCCTCCTCACCGTAAGGTTTGCCTAGGTAGTGATTGACACCTAAAGACATCGCGTGTTCACGGTGCTTCTCAGCCATGCGTGAAGTAATCATCACGATAGGCAGGTCTGCAAGGCGTGCATCGGCGCGGATATTGCGTGCTAAGTCGTAACCATCCATGCGTGGCATTTCGATATCCGACAGAATCACACGCGGCAGCTCTTCGCCCTCTGCGAGTTTTTCCAAGGCCATCAAACCATCGTTGGCCAAGACTACGCGATAACCTTCGCGCTGCAACAGGCGTTGCGTTACGCGACGCACGGTGACGGAATCGTCAACCACCATGACCAGTGGCGTTTGCGCCTCATCGGGCACTTGTGCTTGCAATTGGTTTTGTTTGACTTGCTCGATGAAGGCGGCAGCGCGATCACGATACACGGTATGCAAGGCCACAGGGTTGTAAATCAGCACGACGGCACCTGATGGCAGCAGGGACATACCAGCTAGGCCAGGTAAGCGCGAGAGTTGTGGCCCCAAGTTTTTCACAACCACCTCTTGGTTTCCTAAAACTTCGTCCACATGCACCGCCACGCGCTGTGCCGCGGAGCGAATCACCACGATAGGAGTTGAGCGACCAACAGGCTCGACGCTGGCAGCAGAGGCTTGCAAGAGCGCACCAGCCCAATGGAAGGGCACGCGCTCGCCTTGTAAGAGAATGGATTGCTCTTGATAGGCCAGAGCCAGCTCTTGTGGTGTAGCGCGGCGTACAATTTCCAGCAGATTGGCGGGAACGCCAAAAGTGAGGTGCCCAGCGCGCACCATGACCACTTGTGTGACCGCAGTTGTGAGGGGCAGTACCAGTTTGAAGCTGGAGCCTTTGCCTGTAACGGAATGTGTTTCTATGCGTCCGCCCAAAGACTGAACCTCGCTTTTGACCACATCCATGCCGACACCACGGCCAGCTATGCTGGAAACTTCATTGGCAGTAGAGAACCCTGGGCTGTAGATGAGATTGAAAATATCATCTTCAGACATGACAGTTTGTTTGGTGATCAGTCCCTTTTGCTCAGCTTTTTCCAGAATTTTGGCCACATTCAAGCCTGCACCATCATCTTTGAACTCGATGGCGACATCGTTACCCTCTTGGCGCACTTGAATGGTGATCAGGCCCGCAGCCTCTTTCCCTGCTGCGTGCCGGGCTTGAGGCTCTTCAATACCGTGGGCAACACAGTTGCGCAATAAATGCTCAAACGCTGGTGTCATGCGTTCAAGTACACCGCGGTCTAGCTCAATAGATGCGCCGACAATATCCAAGCGCACTTGTTTGCCAGTGTCTTTGCCTGCTTGGCGAATAACCCGATAGAGGCGATCAGAGATAGAGTCAAACTCGACCATACGAGTGCGCAATAGGTAGCGCTGTAATTCGCGTGTTTGGCGAGCTTGTGCAACCAAGGCCCCTTCGGTCGCATCTACTACGCTTTGCATATTGCGCTGCACGGTGGCCACATCGTTGACCGATTCGGCCATCATGCGGGTGAGTTCCTGCACACGGGTGAAGCGATCGAATTCGAGTGGATCAAAAGCTTGTGAGGACTCTTTTGAGAGCGTTAGCCGAGATTGCATCTGTGATTCTGATTGCACTTCGATATCACGCAATTGCTGACGCAGGCGCTCCAAGTTACCAGTCAAGTCGTTAATAGCAGTGCGCAGCTGTGAGCCTATTTCGTTCTCTAGTTTCGCACGGGTGATCATGACTTCACCTGCTAGATTGACCAGCAAGTCCAGAAGGTGCGAGCGAACGCGCACAGTTTGATTGCTGTTTTCACTGCTGTCTACAACATAACTCGGGCGCGCAGGCAATGGGGGGTAATCAGATTCCTCGGTGTTTTCAAGTCCAGCCGGCTCTAGCGCCTGAGTCTGATCTTCATCAGGGGCCGCTTGAGATAGCGTAACAGTAGGGTCTTGCTCAGCCGTGGCCGCGGCAGTGTCGCTCAATTGGGCTAAATGCAGGTCACTGAGCTTTTGTGCTTGTGTGTCTGTATTGCTGGATGTCAGGCTTAGTATCTCAGCAGATGGTGCTGTCCAAGCAAGCTCCTCACCTAGCTGCAATTGTTGACATAGCGCCTGGAATACCTCGTTGAGTTCATCATTTGCCGTCAGCAGGTGTTCAAGCTCGGATGCGGTGATGTTTTCTGCTGCTAGCAATTCAATGCTGGATTCAAGCCTGTGTGCCATTTCGCCTAAACGCATGGCACCAGCTAAACGGGCACTGCCTTTGAGAGTGTGCAAGATGCGTAGAACGCTGCTGCGATAGTCAGTGTCTGCTGGATTAGTTTGCCACTGGCGTAGGTTAGCGCCCAGTTCAGGCAGCAGTTCGTTAGCCTCATCTTCAAAAATAGGGAAGAGGTTCTCGTCTATGCTGTCTTGTGCATCAATACGGTTATCAGAATGTATGCCTGCGTTATGGGGCGGAGTCGTAAAGCCTGGGCTGGAAGGCACAGGTGCAGTGACATGGAGGGCAGCGCTAGCAAGAGCGTCAGCTGCCACTTCTATTGGACTTGGTTCAGGCGTGCCAATATCGTTGTTTGTTGCGTCAAATGTGCCCAATGCATCGAATGTGCCCAATGCGTCCAATTCCAACACTTCGGGCAATGGTGTTGCAGCATTGTTCTCTGGGCTTAGCTGTTGCGCGTTAGGTATTTCCTCATCTTGGTAGCTTGATTCTGTAGCAGTCGTGGTTTCGTAATCTGAGGACGGTACTGCAGGAGCCGCGTCCTCTAGTACTGCGCTGTTCGTGTTGGCGTAGCTATGCTCCGACCCCTGACTCTCGCCTGTTTGTACGCGGATGCAGAGGTTTTCGTAAGCATCGTGGATGTCATCATGACGATCAATGAGTTGTGCGATCTCCGTTGCTGGAACATTTTCAGTGCCCAACATTTCAATGTCGGACTCAAGGTTGTGCACCATTTCGCCCAAGCGCATCGCTCCAGCTAAACGGGCGCTACCTTTCAGAGTGTGTAATACACGCAATACCGCACTGCGTGCGGTTTCGTCCGCAGGTTGCTCGTGCCATTGGCGTAAGCTAATCCCTAACTCTGGCAGTAGTTCATTTGCCTCTTCTTGAAAAATAGGGAAAAGATCCGTGTCAATATCAGCGATGCTGTCGCTAATGCCTGCTTGGCTCATGTTGGCTAGCGCTGGCGCTGCTTCCAGATCGATCAGGCCACCTCGGGTTGACGCGAGCTCTACCTCCTGCACATCTGCCGCTAAGAGCAAATCTTCAATATGCATACGGGCAGAAGACGGTTCCGCTTCAGCCTCTTCGTCGTTCAGAGCCAGTTGTAGTCGGTTCTGTATCTGTAGATTTGGGGTTTGCAAGATGCCAGCGGCAAACTGGTGCAGTAGGCGCCGAATTTCTTCAGCACTTGCGGTATAGGTTTCGGCGTGGCGATGCGCACTCTGTGGGTCATCGAGGTGGCGATCCCGTGCCAAACAGTGCTCTAGCGTGCGTGCAAAATCAGATAAAGCCATATGCCCAACGGTACCGGAGGTACCAGCTAGGGAATGCGCTAAAGCTACTGGTGTATTGCTTAATTCGCTCTGAGGATCTAGTGCCCATTCAGTAATCTCACTGACCAAACGGCGCGACCAGTCATCTGCTTCGCCTAAAAATGCGTTGTACAAGGGGATACTGATGCGCAGATCACCGATAACTTTGTAGCCTTCGTCTTCTTGCGGCTCTGGCGTGGGGGCGATTGGTGGCAAATCGAGAGAGACGCTAGGCTCAGCGCTTTGCTCCAGCGCGCTGGTTTCAGTCTCAAGGTGCAAGTTAGCCAAAGAGGGGGGTAAATTCGCACTTTCAGATTGCGTCAGTGCGCTTTCTTCCCCGTCAAAAGCCAATTCCCATTCAGCTGATACATCTGGTTGGCTACTGCTCATCGCCGTAGCGTCTAAATCAACAGGAGATAAGGCTAACTCTGCAGCTTCCAAATCGACGAGTGCATTTGGATCAAGCGCAGATGGGGCTGAGTGACTGGCTTCGTGTTGAAGCGCCGGTGTTTCGGTGTTGAACAAAGCTAAGTCATCCGCACTAACGGTTAGCTCTTGTACTTGGAGTGTGAGTGGCAAATCGGCGCTGTCGGGAGCGTGGTTCTGCGCTGCAATATGTGCCGCTGCTAGCTCGCTTGCCTCGGCTTGTCGCTGTAATACTTCATCAAGCGAAGGCAATTTACTTGGTTTTTGCTCTAAGTCTATGCCTTCAGTTATTTCGGCTGTATGGCTCGGGTGCTGGGTTTGTGCTTCCTCGGCGGCGGCGCCTGCCGTATCAAATGTCAGCGGCAGATAGACCTGCTGGTGACGCATGGCCTCTGAGCTTGCTTGGAACGGCGCAGCTTGATAGTCGCCGTCATTGCGCTGTTCGCGTAAACGCGAGGCCCAGTCGCCAAAAATACTCATGGCTTGAGCGCTGAGATCCAGCAGAGGCTCGCTAGCGGGTTTGGAATCAGCTAACCAAGTGTTGAGCACTTGCTCCATTTGCCATGCGGATTCACCGAAAGCAGTTAAGCCCACCATGCGTGAGCTGCCTTTGAGTGTGTGGAATGAGCGACGCAGAGTGGTCAGCTGTTCAGCATTCTCTTGTGGCGCTGTGCGCAATTGGGCAATTGCTGCTTGACCTTGGGCAACAACTTCAGCAGCTTCTTCTAAGAAGATTTCTAGCAATTCATCATCTAGGCCTTCTAAGGTGGCGCCTAGAGGCGTTGGAGCTGGTGGGACTGGGGGAAGCAGATCAGTTGCAGCTGTATGGATAACTGGTTCGATCGCTGCAACTGGAGCCGCTAGTTCGGCATCTCCGCTAGCGGTATCCAAATCTAAACTGAAAGTTGCATCCAAGGCAAAATTAGGGGCTGTTTCTGATGCCGCACTAGAGCTGTGCGCCGAATCGAAATCAGCCAAATTGAGCTTGCTTGTGGCATCAAATAAAGTCGCAGAAGTTTGACTCAGAGGCTCGGTCGAAACACTCCGTTCCAGAGGTGCGGCATCGTGCATGCCCAAGGCGAGTGGGTTGCTTTCTGTTTGTATCTGTGTTGTTGCGTCGCCTTGAGTTGTGATGGTTGAGGCGGTGGCAAGTTCGGCAGGGTTAATCTCTTGTTCGGCTGCCAGTGTCTGCTCTGTTTGTGCGGGTGCGCGTCCCATTAAGGGCTTGAGTTCATTTTTTTCTCTGTCGTAGACAAAGAGCTTCTTGGCCAGTGCAGGCTGGTAGCTCAGCATGTCGATGAGAAACCCCAAAGCCCCCAAATTCGTACCGACTTTATCGAAAATGCCTGATGTTTGTGCTTCAGCAGTGCTTAGTTGGGCGGTGGCAATGTGTTCAATATGCTCTCGCATCCACTGCACAGACTTGATGGCATCGTCTAATCCTAAGATAGACATTACCCCACGCATTTGTGCCAATTTATCAGGCACTTGTAGTAGGGGGCTGAGGTCTTGCGTGTTACGGAAAAACTGATCCATCAGTTTTTCTAATTCACCTAAAGAAATTTTGAGCTCGCCGACGACACTGCCCATATTTTGGCGATCGCTAACTTGGCGATACAGCTCCTCCATCCAAGTGTCTAATGGGTGTGCGACCCCGCCTTGCTGCGCGTTGGCAATGCGTTCGGCCAGGCGTTGCGTACGCGCCTCTAGTTCAGGGTTGGCTAAATCGGCATCTTCTAAAACAGCTTCAGCGTAGAGCAAGCTGGTGGCTACCTCCATCGCTACATGGGTGGCTGGTGGCTTAGCTTGCTGGACAATGCTGTCTGCCACAGCTAACAGCGCACTTGCCAAATCTTGACCGGCGGGAAAAAGCTTAGCAATAGACTCGCTGATAGCCTGGATTTGGTCTTTGATCAGTTGATATTTATTGGATTCGCCTGCGGTTACCAAAGACCAAGTCTCCTTCACTGCAGCAATGCGCTTGCGCGCCTGTATTAAAAGGCTCGGATCGTAATGGCCAAAGACGCGTTTGTGATAGTCACTAGTTTTAGCGTTTTGTAATTGATAAGCAGTCAATACGGCCGCTACTGCAGGGGGGGGGGCAGTGTTATTTTGTAAATGCGCATTGAAAAACAAGAGATCTTGTGCCAAGCGCGTATTTAGACTGGTGGCATCCTTGATTTGCTCTGTGGCTTGAAGCAAGACCCCAGTTGCGGTGCGTTTTACATATAAGTCTGCGGGCAGCAATTTGTACGCTATTGCTGAAAAAAAGCCAGCGGCTAAACGCCATAAGGTTTGCTGTTGCGCCGTCATGTTCGGCGACCGAGACAGGCCAGCGGCTATTTGCTCTAGATTATGTGCAGCTTGGCTATCAAAACTGCGCATAATTTGTAAAACAGGAGCATCCATGTCTGCGCGTATCCGCGCGTCTAGGTGCAATACGGTAGCCTGCTCAGGGGCGGCAATCTCGGCCCAGCGCCAGCGGTTTTCCCACAAATCAGCGGGGTGCAAACGCTGCGCTGCAGCGAGTTTTTGCACTTCTTCATATTGAGGGAAAAGAGCTACCGTTGAGGTTTTACGCCCAGCCAAAATACCCTCTAAGTAGGCGGTTAAGGCAAAGCCCGCGGTTTCAATTTGCTCGGCTGCTGCTTCACTGCATAGCTCTGGTTGTTCCACAAAGCGCTCTACTGCGCTTTCCATGGCGCGCAGAAATTGAGCGGGCTTTTCTAGATCCACCATCTCCAGCGCCCCTACTACTTGGCGTAACTGCTGTTTCGCTAGGCGCAGCTGGCTGGAGTCTATATTGGCCATGTCTTTGCCACGGCTGTGAGCGGCATCGCGGACAAAGCGCTTGAGCGCCTTGCTAGAGGCATCTAGCGAAGCGCGAACTTCGCCCAATACCCATGCCAGCGGTCCAAGATCGTTATGCACAGGTTCACTGGTGGGGAGGGAGTTGCTTGCGGCCATATGCGAAAAATCGTTTTAGAGCGCTTCAGTCAAGATGTCTCGATCTACTGCTGTTGTGCACGAACAAGTCGAGGGTTTGCCTGAGCGTATATGGTTAGGGGAAGGCCATGCTCGCCAAGCCAGTAAGGCAGGTGTATGGTTCTGCATAGCCCTGTATAAAGTCGTTAGGCAATTTTGAAGCGCGCGACTGATTGGCGCAGCTCTTCGGCCATACGATTGAGCTCTCGTACCTGTTCAGCGGTGGCGCGGGTACCTGCACCTGTTTGTTCTGTAACGGCAAAGATGTGCTGGATGTTGGCTGCTACCACATTCGCCGATTGCGCCTCTTTCGAGGCTGCTTGAGAGATCTCCTCAATCAGCTCGGATAGGCGGCGCGATACGCGGTCGATCTCGGACAGGGCAGTACCTGCATTGTCAGACAGTGCTGCTCCTTCGACTACTCCGCGAGTAGAGCGCTCCATCGCTGCCACGGCATCTTGTGTATCGGTTTGAATCGTTTTTACCAAAGCCGCAATTTGCTTCGTGGCGTCGCCTGAGCGTTCTGCTAGACGCTGAACCTCTTCGGCTACGACTGAGAAGCCGCGCCCCGCTTCACCCGCGGATGCGGCTTGAATGGCGGCGTTAAGAGCTAATACGTTGGTTTGTTCAGTAATGTCAGAAATCAGTTCTGTGATCTCACCAATCTCTTGCGAAGATTCACCGAGTCGCTTGATGCGTTTTGATGTGTCTTGAATTTGATCTCGGATGGCATTCATACCGCCGATGGCATTTTGTACAGCTTGCAGACCTTGCTCGGCTGCTTGCAGCGATTGTCGGGCTACTTCAGCCGATTGTTGGGCCTGTGCTGAAACTTGGTTAATGCGCCCTGCCATATCGAGTACAGATTGCCCCGTTTCTCGAATTTCTCGCAACTGTTCAGTGGAAGCGGCCAGCAGCTCAGTCGAGGTGCTCTCTACATTCGATGATGTCTGGGCTACGCGGGTTGCGGTGTTTTGTACGTTACCGACCAGTGAGCGCAGCTCTTCTACGGTGTAGTTCACCGAATCGGCGATGGCACCTGTGATGTCTTCGGTAACGGTAGCTTCTTGGGTTAAATCGCCCTCTGCCACAGACTGTAACTCGTTCATTAAGCGCAGAATGGCGGCTTGGTTGGCATCGTTGATGCGTTTTGCTTCAAACTCTTGTTGCTGCGCCTCTTGCTTCTGATGCTCAGCAACTTTTTGACGCATAGAGCCTTCGCGCACTTGCAGGCGCACCAATAACCAGCCTGCTAGGGCTGCGAGCAAAATGGGCAAAAGCAATAGAGCAGCAACAGAGCCTAGCCCTGATGCGTGTGAGAGTTGGGCTTGCAATGATTGCAGCGCTAAACGCAGCTTTTCGCTATCGGCCAGAATGCCTGCATTGGCCTCACGCGCGGAAACCAAGCCAGGAAGGTTGTCCAAAATGGCGCTGGCCTCTTGCCGCATTTCTTCGTATTGTTTTAAAAGAGCATCTAAGCGCTCGCGCACCTGTGGGTCGGTAGCAGCTTGGAGCCTTAAATCTTCGTTGCCGTTGAGGAGACCTTCAGCGTTCTCTTTGAAAGAATTTAAATCCTTGCCTAATAAAAATACGCCTTCTGGGCTGACGCCTTCTGCGGTCAAGAATTCGTTAGCTGATTTGCCTATACGCTGGGTTAGCATGACCAGCTGGCCTGCGGCAGCAATTTCAGACGCTGGGGCATTTTGTGCCAACTTCAGTGCTGCTATTGCTTCGGCAATCTCGAGCAAGTCAGATGATTGGCGGTTGACATTGCGCAGCGAGCTACCGACTTTTGTCAGCACATCAGAGTGCTCCAAAATGGTTTTCGCGTTTTGTACGGTGGCTTTAACCGTGGTGTTGATGGCCTTGACATCGTCTTGGTAAGGCGCGCTTAAGGCGGGCACATCCGTGTCGCCTTTTTCTAAAGCGTTGATGCGCGCGTCCAATGCCCTGTAGCTGTCATTGACATCTTTGATGCCTTGCGCATCACCTACCATCGCGAGCGATACCGATTTGGCTAAGCGTTGCGATTGCATGAGTGCATCACCGGTGGCCGCTACTTGTGCAGAGACATTATTAGACCGGCTAATGGTCCAAGCCGATAGGGCGATAAAAGCAATGGCGCTGACACCAACGACGGCAAAGGCAACATTGCGTACCAAGGCAATGGAGCGCCGTCCGATGAACGGCAGCGTCATGTATTCCAAATCTTCTTCGATATTGGCCACTGGCATGGCACTGACTTCGGTGTAGCGGCTTTCATAGCCACTCAAATTGGCCATTTCGGTTTCCATATGACGAGCTGCTTGCTCTAAATCTGCGTCGAGGTCACCTTTGCCAAATTGCAATCGAGATTTGATACGGTCTAGGAGAGACATAAGACACCAGCCTTTATTTTGAAATGCAAACGGAGAGAAAAGTAAGGAAATGCGTTAGGGGTAGCACGCAGGATGTGGCTGAGGCTAAGCTGCAATGGCCAAGAGTGCTTCTTGACGCGCTAGCGCTTGCAGATTGAGCTCTTGCCATGTTTGCCCTCGCTTATCTGTATATACAGCGGCTAAGTAATCAGGCGCGCCTTCGTCTGCAGGCCTGACCGATATATAGTCTTTGGTACTGCGTAGGCCAATCAATTTGCTGATCAAGAAGGCGCAATTCAAACCCAGGCCCGCATGCAGTGCCACATAGCGGGCATCTTGCCTAGCGTCTTCCCCTAGGAGCTTGGCTGCCAAGCTGGCTCCGCCCATAAAGGCATGCAAATCCACGACCCCACATAAATGTCCGCGCAAATTGGCAACTCCCATAAACCAAGGCGCGGTATAGGGGACTTTTTGCGTGGTAAGGGGAGGGAATATTTCCCCGGCCAATTCGAGTGGCAAAAGGTAGCGCGCCTGCCCTACCTCAACTGCCAGCCACGAGGTATTGCTTCCTTGGGTTTGCGCTTCTTGTAGGCGCTGAGCCAAACGGGTTTGAAGGTTGCGGAGTGCTTGTCCCTTAGCCATAGATTGCGTGTTTTGTCTTGATGGTTATAAAAATAGGCCTGATTCGCGGCAGCTTAGCCCAAAGCCCGAATTTTGCCCATCAACAAATCTGCATCTACTGGTTTAGTGACATAGTCTTTTGCGCCTTGGCGCATCGCCCACACGCGATCGGTTTCTTGATTTTTACTGGTGCACATGATGACGGGCAAATCTGCGAAGCGCGGATCACGCGTGATAGCGCGCGTGACTTGAAAGCCGTTTTGCCCAGGCATGACCACATCCATCAAAACCAAATCGGGTTTTTCTTCTTCGAGGCGCTGTAGTGCCTCTTCGGCACTGCTGGCCGTGCGCACACTCATGCCATTTCTGATCAAAATATCAGAGATGTAGAGCTGTTCGGTTTTAGAGTCGTCTACGACGAGTACTTTTTGAATGGACATTTCTTATTCTCCTTTGATGCCAAACTGCGTCACGGCTTGCAGTAGCTGATCTTTGGTAAAGGGTTTAGTGAGGTATTCTTCTGAGCCGACCATACGGCCGCGGGCTTTATCGAACACACCGTCTTTGGATGACAGCATGATGACGGGCGTGGCTGCGAAGCGTTCGTTGCGCTTGATAATGGCGCAAGTTTGGTAGCCGTCCAAGCGTGGCATCAAAATATCGCAGAAGATCAAATGGGGCTGAAAATCGTTGACTTTGGCCAATGCGTCAAAGCCGTCTTCTGCCAGTAGGACTTCGTGCCCGCCTTGCTTTAAAAAAATCTCGGCGCTGCGCCGTATGGTATTGCTGTCGTCGATGACTAGCACTTTGTATCCTGAGCCTTCAGCCACACTTTGCTCCTTTGTTAGTGTTCGGATATTGTCAGCCCCTGTTGCCTGTGTTCAGCTAGGGGCTTGCCCTAGGCGCAAAATTTAAATCTCTACCATTTCAAAGTCTTCTTTGCGGGAGCCGCATTCTGGGCACACCCAGTTCATAGGCACATCTTCCCATTTAGTACCTGCGGCCACGCCGTGGTCGGGGTCGCCTTGGGCTTCGTCATAAATCCAGCCGCAAATCAGGCAAATCAGGGTTTTCGGGGTGTCGGTGCTACTCATTTTTACTGCTCCAATAAAATACAAATGACCTCCCTCGAGGAGGAGGCTAGATCGCGTGCTATTCTAACGATAGCTACTGCCTTGCCCTGTGCGGCACCAGTATGGCAATAGCGCCGCTGGGCAAAATAGCAACACTTTGATACGCGTTTGCGTGCTAAATATACCTGCAACTCTTGAGCCATATGATGACATCCCGCAACGATAGCCTTTTTCAACGCGCCCAACGCTCTATTCCGGGTGGGGTGAATTCTCCCGTCCGTGCTTTCCGTGCTGTGGGCGGCACCCCCCGTTTTGTGGCCAAGGCACAAGGAGCGTACTTCTGGGACGCTGATGGCCAGCGCTATACCGATTACATCGGCTCCTGGGGGCCAATGATTTTGGGGCACGGCCACCCGCAAGTGGTGCAAGCAGTGCAAAACGCGGTGCTGGAGGGTTTTTCCTTTGGCGCGCCAACTGAACGCGAAGTAGAACTGGCTGAACGCATCATCAGCCTAGTGCCCAGTATCGAGATGGTGCGCCTGGTCAGCTCAGGCACCGAAGCCACCATGAGCGCGATTCGCCTGGCGCGGGGCGTGACCGGGCGTAGTGTTTTGTTGAAATTTGAAGGCTGCTATCACGGCCATTCAGACAGTTTGCTGGTGAAAGCCGGTTCGGGCTTGGCCACTTTTGGCAACCCCACTAGTGCCGGTGTAACCGAAAGCGTGGCGCGTGACACTTTGGTGCTGGAATACAACAACACGGCCCAGCTGCGCGAGGCTTTTGCTGTGCACGGCGCTGAAATTGCAGGTTTGATCATCGAGCCGATTGCAGGCAATATGAATTTTGTGCGTCCTTCGGCTGAATTTATCGCCGCTTGCCGCGAGCTGTGCACCCAGTATGGGGCGCTGCTGATTGTGGATGAGGTCATGACGGGTTTTCGCGTGGCCTTGGGTGGCGCGCAGTCGGTCTTGGGCGTGCGCCCCGATATTTCTGTTTTTGGCAAAGTGATAGGCGGCGGCATGCCGCTGGCGGCCTTTGGTGCCAGCCGCGCCATCATGGAAAACCTTGCGCCTTTGGGCAAGGTTTATCAGGCGGGTACATTGAGCGGCAACCCCGTGGCCACAGCTTGCGGCCTTGCCACGCTGGATGTCATCAGCCAGCCTGGTTTTTACGATGATTTGGCAGCCAAAACCCAGCGTCTGGTGGCAGGGCTGCAAGCCGCCGCTGATAAGGTGGGTTTGCCCTTTTGCACCGATAGCCAAGGCGGGATGTTTGGCTTTTTCTTCTTGCCGCAATTGCCGCAAAACTATACCCAGGTGATGAAGACCGACGGCGCATTGTTTAACCGCTTCTACCACGGCATGCTCGATCGCGGTGTGTATTTCGCCCCTGCGCTGTACGAGGCAGGTTTTGTCAGCGCCGCGCACACTGATGCAGATATCGACGCCACCATTGCGGCGGCAGCGGCAGTGATGGCCACACTGTAGAGCCTAAAAACCCTAAAAAACACATTAAAAACAGGAGCTGCTCAGGCAGATTTTTCGGCCTGAACCATAGAAA
>CAZSPW010000001.1:12682-26270 GCA_964608575.1 uncultured Burkholderiaceae bacterium
AACACATTAAAAACAGGAGCTGCTCAGGCAGATTTTTCGGCCTGAACCATAGAAATAAGTCATAGAAAAATCGATAAAAACAGTAGCATTTAGATATTGTTCCATTATCTGCATCCATCTGGCATCACATCACGCCTCTTATCCATTCGGGTGTGGCGTCGCCTTCGTACAAGACCACATCAAAACGGCAATCGGGTGGTTGGCTAGCAAATTGCTGCAAATAGCACTGCGCGGCGTAACGCCAGCGTGTTTGTTTTGTGCGGCTGATGCTAGCGGCGGCACCGCCATAAGCGGCATTTTTGCGCTGGCGCACTTCTACAAACACCAGGGTGCTGCCGTCGCGGGCAATCAAATCGATCTCGCCGCCGCCGCGGCCTGGGGTTTTGTAATTGCGTTCTAACACTTGCAAGCCCGCAGCTTGCAAAAAGGCAGCGGCTGCGTTTTCTGCGGCTTGCCCGCTGCGTAAATGCGGCGGCAGGGCAGCCGCAGCAGCTGGCGCGGCATGGCGCTGGGTTAGACTGGCAAGCCGCGCCCACCAATTGGATTTAGGCTCGATTTTTTCCTCTTTCATCGCCGTGACTTCTCCCTCTCTTGATTTGGCTTTGCACGCTGCTGCTGCGGCGGCGGGGCAACAGCATTTTCCGCCAGCTACTTTATACATGGTGGCCACACCTATAGGTAATTTGGCCGATATCAGCCTGCGCGCCTTGCATACTTTGGCCTTGGCCGATTGCATTGCCTGCGAAGACACGCGCCACACCGGGCAATTGCTGCACGCTTTTGGCCTGCATAAACCCTTGCTGGCCGCGCACGAACACAATGAACAAGAGGCCGCCAGTGCCATCATCGCCAAACTGCAAGCTGGCCAGCGCGTGGCTTATGTGAGTGACGCAGGCACCCCAGGCGTGAGCGACCCTGGCAGCGTCTTGGCGGCACGCGCGCAAGCTGCTGGTTTGCGCGTCATGCCCATTCCTGGTGCCAGCAGCGTCACTGCGCTGCTATCAGCCGCTGGTGCCCTGCAGATGAATGCGTGGCGTTTTATCGGTTTTCTCAGCCCCAAAGCGACTGAGCGCGCCGCCCAAGTGCAAGCCTTGGCTGGCGAAGCCGAAGCCTTGGTTTTGTTAGAAGCGCCGCATCGCATAGCGGCTTTGCTGAAAGATTTGGCCTTGTTGGGCGATCGCCCCCTCACCCTAGGGCGCGAACTGACCAAGCAGTTTGAAGAAATCGCCACCATGCCCTGCGCGGATGCCCCTGCTTGGTTGGCGGCTAAAAAAGAACGCAGCCAAGGCGAATTTGCCCTGCTGCTGCACCCTGCTGCGCAAAGGGGCGATGCAGGCCAAGCCGAAGGTCTGCGCGTTTTGCAACTGCTGCTGGCTGAACTGCCGACAAAAACGGCAGTCAAGCTGGCCGCTGAAATTACCGGTGCGCCCCGCAATGCTTTGTATGACTGGGCTTTGCAGTTGAAAAAAGAAGGCTGATATGGGGATAGGCCAAACTTTCTTTCCGCTGGTGTATCTGCGTCTGCAGCGCCAGCGTATGCGTTTATTGGATGTGCGTTCAGGCCGTGAAATAGATGACATTCCACAATTGGCACTAGGTCAAAACGCACAAGGGCGCAAAGTAGTGCAGGCTGTAGGCCGCACAGCTTCAGCCACGGCTTTGCCTGCTAACTGCCAGCTGGTCAATGGTTTTGATCATCCTCGGGTGTTGATTGCAGATTTCGCTATAGCCGAGGCGACTTTGAAATTTTTTCTCAAAATGCTTTACGAGAAAAACTTGTTCAAGATTGCGCCCAAGATAGTAGTCCACCCTTTAGATAATTTTGAAGGAGGACTGAGCACTTTGGAGTGGCGTGCCTTGCGCGAGTTGTGCATGGGCGCAGGCGCGAGGCAGGTGATTTTGTGGTCGGGGCCAGAGCTGAGTGCGGAACAAATTCTTTCCCATCATTGGAATAGAGCGTTTGAGGTGGTGTTGGAATAATTAAAAAACTATAGCTGCTCAGGCAGACTTAGCGGCTGAAAAACCTGAAAACGCATAAAAAACATCTGTACTGCTAGCGTATTTTTGATGCGGCTCTCCAGCCAATTGGGTAGTCAATTCACTAGTCATCATGACGCGCTACTAGCGGTATATTCTCTGCTCCCCAGCAAATACCCACTGGCCAATTCATAAAGACGCAATGCCTATGTCCCGCGCCCACATTACCCCCTACGCTATCAGCTACACCCTGTGGTACATCGCTTTAACGGTGTTGGTGGCTTTGATGTTTGCCCTATTGCAGTGGCCAGGCGGCGTGGGCACGATTTTGCTGATTGCCTTTGGCGCCAGTTGGCATGCAGGGCGCAAATTTGCGCGGCATGAAGGGCGTGCGCCCACCAGCGTGGAAGGCCGCGCTTACAGCTGGCGTGCGCTGCTGGGCTGTTTTTTGACGACCACAGCCTTGAGCTTTTTGGTCGCTTGGCTGGCCTTTGGTTTAGCGGCTTTGCAGCAAGCTTTACAAAGCTTTTTAAGCCTAGAGTATGTTTTGGTGGGCTTGGGCGTGATGCTGCTTTTGGGCGGTTTGTTTTACGCCGCCATCCGCTTGGGCTTTGCCTGGGCGGGGGCGCGTTACGCGGCCGAAGATTAAATCGGTTTTAAGCCGGTTTGGCCGCGTTCAATTGCGCGCGCGTCTGTTCGGCCACGCGGCGCGCAGCAGCTGCAAAGTCGGCACTATCACTGGCGTACAAAATCGCGCGCGAGGAATTGATGACGCAGCTGCCCGCGCCTGCCCAAGCAGCTTTGACGGTGGACTCAGCGTCGCCGCCTTGTGCGCCTACGCCCGGAATTAAGAGCGGCAGATTGGGCGCTAAAGCACGCACGCGGGCGATTTCTTGCGGGTAGGTCGCACCCACCACCAAGCCCATTTGTCCATTGCCGTTCCAGCTGCTGCTGGCCAAACGCGCCACGCGCTCGTAGAGCTTTTCGCCACCGGCTAAATCCAAATTTTGCAAATCATCGCCGCCCGGGTTAGAGGTGCGGCACAGCAAAAAAGTGCCTTTATCTGCGTACTGCAAATACGGCTCTACGCTGTCAAAGCCCATATAGGGCGAGAGCGTGACAGCATCGGCGTCAAAGCGTTCATAGGCTTCTTTAGCGTATTGCGCGGCGGTGCTGCCGATATCGCCGCGTTTGGCATCCAAAATCACCGGCACTTGCGGCGCGACGCGGCGGATATGGGCAATCAATTTTTCCAATTGTGCTTCAGCGCCCACGCCGGCAAAGTAGGCGATTTGCGGCTTGAAGGCGATGGCCAAATCTGCTGTGGCATCGACTATGGCGGCGCAAAAATCGTAAAACTTGCCCGCGTCACCCGCCCAAGTCTGCCCGCCGACTGTGGGTAGGCGGCTGATGTCTGGGTCTAAACCCACGCAGAGCATGGAATCGTTTTGCTGGGCAGCAGCTTGCAGTTGTTGAATAAAAGTTGGGCGCATGATTTAAGTATAAAAAAGTGAGCTGCTCAGGCAGGTTTTGCGGGGATATTTGGCAAAAAAGCCTGAAAAATCAGGCTTTTCGGACTACTGGGCGTTGGGCTGCATTTAGGCGTGCGAACAACTGGCGCTGTGCTGGTGTTCGTGCGCGGCATCGTGTGCTTGTTTATGGCTGCAGGTGTCAGCCGACAGCAATTCTTCCGCGCTGCGCAGGCCGCCTGTTTCTTGGCTGGCTATGCCTGTGCTGCTCATGCCCAGGCGTTTGAGCAGGGCGCGGTCGTTTTCCACATCGGGGTTGCCCGTGGTCAGCAGCTTTTCGCCGTAAAAAATGGAATTGGCACCCGCAATAAAGCACAGCGCCTGCATGGTGTCGTCCATCTGCTGGCGGCCAGCCGAGAGGCGCACACGCGCTTTGGGCATGGTGATGCGCGCCACGGCAATCATGCGTACAAAGTCAAAGGGGTCGATGTCAGCGGCATCTGCCAGGGGCGTGCCTTCGACTTTGACCAAATTGTTGATGGGCACGGAATCGGGGTAAACCGGCTCCATATTGGCCAGCTGCGCAATCAGCTCGGCGCGTTGCAACGGCGTTTCACCCATACCGATAATGCCGCCTGAGCACACGCGCACGCCTGCGCCGCGCACGCGATCGAGCGTGTTCAGGCGGTCTTGGTAATCGCGGGTGGAGATGATGTCGCCATAAAACTCGGGCGCGGTGTCGATATTGTGGTTGTAGTAATCCAAGCCAGCGTCGCGCAATTGTTCGGCGTGGCCGTCTTCCAGCATGCCCAAGGTGCAGCAGGCTTCCAAGCCTTCGGCTTTGACGACCTTAATCAGCTCGACTACTTTTTCAATATCGCGGTCTTTGGGTGAACGCCAAGCCGCGCCCATGCAAAAGCGCTGTGCGCCCGCTTCTTTAGCCAATTTAGCGGCTTTCTGCACCTCAGCGGTTTCCATCAATTTGCTGGCCTCTACGCCAGTGTCGTAATGCACCGATTGCGGGCAGTAGCTGCAGTTTTCTGGGCAGCCGCCGGTTTTGATGGACAAAAGCGTGGCCAGTTCGACTTGGGCGGGGTTGAAATGCTCGCGGTGCACTTGGCCAGCGCGCGCAATCAGCTCGGGGAAGGGCAGGGCAAACAATTCCTCAATTTGTGCCACGCTCCAGCGCCCTGTGCCCGTGGAGGCTGGCGCGGCTTTGGCGGGGGCGTGGAAATGCAGGGCTTGCTCGGTCATAAGTGAAAACTTCCGCGAAAAATGAAAAACGCGCCATTTTAAGGCGCGGGGCGAGCTAAAGACTAATCGCCTTAGCTTACAGGGTTTTAGGGCTTTAGGATTTTGCTTCGGGGTTTGAGCTGCGCTCGCGAGCCGTGGCGCGCGCTCATACCGCCATATCGTCCTCTTCTACCGTGGCCTGCACGCCATCTAAAGCGGCCTGAAAAGCCGCTAGCACCATTTTCTTCGAGCAGCCCATCAGCAGGGCATCGTCTAGTGCGTCTTGCAGCAATTGCTTTAACTCGCCGTAATTTTCATTGAGTACCAAGACTTTTTCGTGGCAGGCGACGACCGAGCCATCTGGCCGTGTCCAAATCACACCATGGGGGTTGCTGGGTTGTTGCATGGCGGCTTTCGTATCCAAGGTGCGATGTGTTTAGCGTACCCGCACTTCTACGCGGCGCAATTCGGCATGATTGGCACCTGCTGCGCTAGCGTTAGCGCCATCAGCGGGCTTGAGTAATTCCATGCGTGCCAGTGCAAGGCCTTGGGCTTTGAGTGCAGAGCGCACGGCTTCAGCGCGCTGCTTGGACAGTTTGGCGTTTTGCACGGCATTGCCAGTGGGGTCATTAAAGCCAGAGATTTCTACTTTGGCATCAGGATGGGCTTGCAAATAAGCGATTAAATCTGCAGCGACGCTAGCAAACTCAGGCGCAATTTGGGCGCGGCTGACATCAAAATAAATCTTCAATACAGGCTTATCGCCCTCTAGTTCTGCCAGCACGCCTGCGCCTAGGGGCGCGCTAGTTGCCGCAACAGCAGCAGGAGCTGCCGCTTCGGCGGCGCTGCTGGCAGCAGCTGGTGTCGCCGATGTGCTGCTTTGATCAGCAGCGACTACCGTGCTGGATGCGCCTGCCAGTGCATCATCTTGACTGAGCGGCGATTGGCTGCACCAGCCTAGTAGGCCTAGCGCCAAGGCCACCAATACCAGCCAAGGTATCCAGCGCAGCATGGTTGCGCCCACGCCATCGCTTGTGGCGGCGGTAAGCTGTGTCGCCGCCGCACCTACTGCCGTGGCTGTTTGCCCTGAAGCAAAAGCCGTCACCTCTGGCGGCAGGCTGGCAGGCATGCTGCCTTCGGGCGTGAGTACGCCGACCAAGGCAGGCACTAAATACCCCAAAGCTGGGGTCACACTTTGGCGCGCCACGCCTGTGCTGGCCACCAGTTGACTGATCAAGCCGCCTTTATTGCCCAGTACGGTTTCCAACTGTGCAGGGCTGATGTTTTGTGCGCCATCGGGGCCGCCCAACCACGAGCGCGCCATGGAGCCTAAGCCCGCGGCTTCAAATTTGCCGATAAAGCCAGCCAGTCCGCCGTGATCGGCTTTGATGATGTAGGCCAGTGCACCTTGCACCAAAGGCGCGGCTTGGGCATCTAGGCCAAAGCGTTGAGCGAGTTCTTGCACGATAGCGTCAAACATAGGGGCTTCCTTTTTTTGTGGGATGCGATGATCAAGAGCGCAGATTATTGCCGCTGGCGTAGAGCTTCATATAGGCATACGCCGCTGGCGACGGAGACATTCAGGCTTTCTACCCCGCCGCGCATGGGGATGCTAAACAGCGCGTCACAGGTTTTGCGCGTGAGCTGGCGCATACCGTCACCTTCTGCGCCCATCACAATCGCGGCGGCGGTTTTGAGATCGGTTTGGTACAGGGTTTGCGGCGCGTCGTCGCTGGTGCCGTATATCCAAATATTGCGCTCTTTGAGGTCATTCAAGGTGCGCGCCAAATTGGTGACCATGAAGTAGGGCACGGTTTCCGCTGCGCCGCTGGCGACTTTGGCCACGGTGGCGTTGATGCCCACGGCATGGTCTTTAGGGGCGATGACCGCGTGTGCGCCCGCGCCATCGGCCACGCGCAGCACCGCGCCCAGATTGTGCGGATCAGTCACGCCATCGAGCACCAAAAGCAGCGGCGGCTCGTCGATTTGGTCGAGCAAATCATCCAAGCTGCGCACCTGCGGCATATCGGCCACGCGTGCCACTACGCCTTGGTGATTGTGGTTGCCGCAGAGTTTGGATAGGCGCAGGCCGTCGGCGTCAATCAAGCGGATGCCCGCCTCTTTGGCGCGTTGCACAAATTGTTTCATGCGCGCGTCGCGGCGGCTGGCGTCGATCAAGACTTCTTGCACCGATTGCGGCGCGATTTTGATGCGCACGCCGACGGCATGAAAGCCAAAGAGAATTTTGCTGGTAGAAGTCATTTTTTATACTGTTTTTGGCATTTCAGGCCGTCAAAGCTGCCTGGGCAGCTCTCATTTTTAATGAGGTTTGAATGGTATTTATTGCCGCGTGTATGGCCAGTCTTGCGTGGTGGCTTGGAACAGCGCCCCCACATCGACGGCATCAAAGCGGTATTGTGCGCCGCAAAAATCGCAGCCGATTTCGATTTGGCCTTGCTCTGCCAGTATGTCTTGTGCTTCGCCTGCACCTAGGTTTTGCAGCATGGTCGCCACGCGTGCGCGCGAACAGGTGCAGGCAAAGTGCGGTGCGCTATCGCTTTCAGTAGGGTGAAAACGCAGCAGCTTTTCTTCCCAATACAAGCGGTGCAGGATGGTATCCACATCTAGGCTGAGCAATTCTTCGGCCTTCAAACTCATGGTGTGGCTGGCAATGCGGGCGCAGGCTTCTTGCATATCCTCTTGGCTCAAAGCACTACGGCCTTCCAAATTGCCTTCGCCTTTGATGGGAATGCGCTGCAGCATGATGCCCGCTGCGGTGTGCGCATCCGCGGCTAAGACGAAATAGGTATCGAGCTGCTCTGAATACAGCATATAGCTGGCCAGCGCCTGTGCCAGCGTGGGCAGGTCTTCACCCGTTGCATTTTTCAGCGCCACCACGCCCTGATAGGGCTGCTGCCCGGGCAGGCGATCGCGCGGGTCTAGCGTGACGGCGCATTGACCCTGCGGCAGCATTTGCCCCAAGCTGGCGCCTGCGGGCAAATCTGCATCCGCTTGCACCGTGGCTGTGGCACGCAGAGCAAAATCGTTTTGCACTTCGGCTACGGCCAACTGCACGGGGCCGGTGCTTTGCATTTGCAGCACCAGCGCACCGTTAAATTTAATGCCCGACTGCATGAGGCAGCCAGCAGCGAGCATCTGCCCCAGCAATTCAGCCACGGGCTGCGGCCAAGGCCCCGTTTGCGTATTCGCCGCGCGGCGGCGCAACACCTCTTGCCAACTATCCGTCAGGCGCACGATGGCGCCCTTGAGGGGGAGGCCGTCAAATAAAAATTTATGGATTTCGCTCATGGTTTATTCTGAGGTGAGGCAGGCTGGGGCTTGATTATCGGGCACTTAGAATGGATGCCCATTTGCAGATGGAATGATGGAGTTTGACGCAGCTATGCCTTCTAATCAATACGAAACCCTGATGCGCCATGTGTGGCAACACGGCAGCGCCAAAGCCGACCGCACAGGCACAGGCACGCGCAGCGTGTTTGGTTACCAAATGCGTTTCGACTTGAGTGCAGGTTTTCCGCTGGTGACGACCAAAAAAGTGCATCTCAAGAGCATCATTTATGAGCTGCTGTGGTTTTTGCAAGGCAGCGGCAATAACAACTGGTTGCGCGAACGCGGCGTCACGATTTGGGATGAGTGGGCTAAAGAAAATGGCGATTTAGGCCCTGTGTATGGCGTGCAGTGGCGCAGTTGGCCTGCGGCTGATGGCCGCCATATTGACCAAATCAGCGAAGTCATCCACACCCTGAAAAACAATCCTGATAGCCGCCGCATCATCGTGTCATCTTGGAATGTGGGTGAGCTGGAGAAAATGGCGCTGGCACCCTGCCACGCATTTTTCCAGTTTTATGTGGCCGATGGCAAATTGAGCTGCCAGCTGTATCAGCGCAGCGCCGATATTTTTTTAGGGGTTCCGTTCAATATCGCCAGTTATGCCCTGTTGACGCATATGGTGGCGCAGCAATGCGATTTGGCCGTGGGCGACTTTATCTGGACGGGTGGTGATTGCCATATTTACGATAACCACCAGGCGCAGGTACAAGAGCAATTGGCGCGCACGCCCTATCCTTATCCCAAGCTGCGCATCAAACGCCAGCCTGCTGATATTTTTAGCTATGAATTCGACGATTTTGAGGTATTGGATTACCAACACCACCCCGCTATCAAAGCCCCCGTTGCGGTCTAGGAGCCCAGACATGAATAGCACAGCAAGTTCAGCAAGCACCCCATCAGTTGGCCTGATTTGGGCGCAAGGGCGCAATGGCATTATCGGTATGCAGGGGCAAATGCCCTGGCACTTACCCGAAGATCTGGCCCACTTTAAGAGTAAAACCCTAGGTTGCCCCGTCATCATGGGGCGCAAAACTTGGGATTCCATTCCTGCCCAATTTCGCCCCTTGCCCGGACGGCGCAATATCGTCGTTACCCGCCAAAAAAATTGGGTCAGTGCAGGCGCCGATCCCGTCGCTTCGATCGAAGAAGCCTTGGCGCTTTGCCGCACGGAAAAGCGCGTTTGGGTCATAGGTGGTGGGCAGATTTATGAGCAGGCCCTACCTTACGCTGACACGGTAGAGATGACGCAAATTGACTTGCAGCCCAAAGGCGATACGCGTGCGCCCAGATTAGATATCGAGTGGGAGCGCCATGCGACCAGCGCTTGGGCCAGCTCGCGCACCGGGTTGCGCTACCGTTTTGCCAGTTTCAGGCGCTTGCTGCCGCCGAAAACCTTGGGGGCTGAATTTAGCAGCACACTGGCTGCTGCCTCTGAGTTCCCCAGTACACAGGCGCCGACAGGTTTTGAGCAAACGCAAGGTCAAGCTGCTTCGGCTTTTGCCAGCACCTTGCCGCCTAGTTTGCACCCCTGATGCGATAGCCCTATGGTGCAAAGCGTTTTATGCATTGCTGGACCTACAGCAGCGGGTAAAACTGCGCTGGCTTTGGCATGGGCGCAGCAGCGCGGGGGAGTGGAAATCATCAGCGTGGATTCGGCTTTGATTTACCGCGACATGGATATCGGTACGGCCAAACCCAGTGCCGCTGAGCTGGCTGCCGTGCCGCACCACCTCATCAATACCCACGACGCTAGGCAAAGCTATAGCGCGGCAGAATTTGCCCGCGATGCCCACCGTTTGGTGCATGAGATTCGCGCGCGTGGCCATACCCCGCTTTTGGTGGGCGGCACCATGCTCTATATCAAAGCCTTGGTCGATGGTTTGCATGATTTGCCGCCAGCCGATGCCGCCGTGCGCGCTGAAATCGATGCCCAGGCCGCAGCCCAAGGCTGGCCGGCGCTGCATGCGGAGCTGCTTAAGGTGGATGCCACCAGCGCCGCCCGCTTAGCGCCCAATGACAGCCAGCGCGTGCAGCGCGCTTTAGAAGTTTTTCGCATCACAGGCAAACCTTTGTCTGCGTTTCACGCCAGTGCGGCGCAAATTTTGCCGCCACTGCCGCTGCGTTTGATTGCGCTGCAAGCCCAAGATAAAGCCTGGCTGCACCAGCGTATCGCGCAGCGCAGCGGCTTGATGTTGGCGCAAGGCCTGGTCGATGAAGTGCAGGCGCTGCGCAAGCGTGGCGATTTGCACCTCGATTTGCCTAGTATGCGCTGCGTAGGCTATCGCCAAACTTGGCAAATGTTGGACGGCGTATTTCCGGCTGCAGAGCTGGCCGAGCGCATCACCATTGCCACGCGCCAATTGGCCAAGCGGCAGATGACTTGGCTGCGCAGCATGCAGCATCGCCGCGTATTGCCAGCCGAAAGCGCCAGCGTCGCAGAGCTGTTGGCGCTTGAGCACGATTAATGTGCCCTTTTAATGCGCCCTTTGCCTCTGCGAAATCGCCATTGAATCCTGTATAGAGCGATAGCTACAGCTCGGTGGCGCACACGGCGACAAAATTTGCAGCCGCCAATGCGGGCTAGACATCTTTACGATTTCCTGATATATTAGAATTATCTAAATTAGGAAATTTTAATTTTAGGAAAGCATCATGGCCGCAGCTTTAAGTCTCAGCCCAGAGCGCATGGCCGAACACGCCGATGAGGCGGCGCGTTTGCTGCGATCTTTGGCTAATCCGCATCGTTTGATGATTTTGTGTTTATTGTGCGCAGACGAGCTGTCTGTGGGAGCTTTGAATGACAGCCTACCGTTATCGCAGTCGGCTTTGTCACAGCATTTGGCAGTGCTGCGTGATGAGGGGCTGGTCGCTACCCGTCGTCAGGGGCAAACCATTTATTACAGCCTGCCTGCTGGCCCAGCGCTGCAAGTTTTGCAAGTGCTCCATAGTGTGTACTGCCAAAATGGTGCATCCGTTTGATGTAACAAAGCGTTTTTCAAGAAAGGAAACATAGATGACTACCCCTGCCGATTTTATTTTGGATATCCCCAATGCCTGCACCTTAGGCGGCCTGTGTACGGGTGGGCGGCCTGCGCCTGAGCATTTGGCCAAGGCTGCTGATTTAGGGGTCAAGGTGGTGGTGAATTTATGTCCGCCAGCCGAAAGCCCTGGTTTTGACGAGGCAGCCGTGGTGGCAAGTTTAGGCATGAGCTATGTCAACATCCCCGTGGCGGGGGCGGGGGATTTAACGCCAGCTAATGTCGCGCTATTGGCAGCGGCTTTAGAGGGGCATGGCGAACAGCATCGCGCTTTGCTGCACTGCGCCAGCGGCAACCGTGTGGGTGCTATGTTGGCTTTAAAAGCCAAGCAGATAGACGGCAAAAGCACGGCTGAGGCGCTGGATATCGGTCGCGCCGCAGGCTTAAAAGGGCTGGAGCCTGTAGTCATGCAGCTATTGGCAGACTGATGCAAGTGCTTGTGCTTGCGCTGGCTTGTGGCCGCCAGCTTGTACAAAGCAAAGAATGAAGATTTTTTTGAAGAAGGAGTAGCACCATGAAAACCACCAGCATTGAACAATGGGTTATGCGTTTTGCTGGCCTGATGATTTTGGCCTCGCTTGCGCTGGCGCACTATCACAGCCCCAATTGGCTTTGGCTGACCGCCTTTGTGGGCGCGAATTTGTTCCAAGCATCCTTCACGGGATTTTGCCCTCCGGCCAAAATCTTGGGCAAATTCGGTTGTAAAAGCGGCAGTGCGTTTTAAACAGCGCCTAAGGCTGCAGGCGCGTCATTAGGCGCGGGCAGCCCTAGGCTGCGGGTCACTGGATGGTTTTGCATAGGAGCCGGCTATGATTTTTCGCCAATTGTTTGAAAAACAATCTTCGACTTATACCTATTTGCTGGCCGATAGCACGAGCCGCGCGGCCGTTTTGATTGACCCCGTTCTCACTGAAATGGAGGCTTATTTGCGCCTCCTGCAAGAATTAGACCTGCGCTTGGTCATGGCGCTCGATACCCATGTGCACGCTGACCATATCACCGCCTTGGGTGCCTTGCGTGAGGCCACAGGCTGCAGCAGCTTGATGGGGCAACAGGCACAGACCGATTGCGTCAGCGCCCGCTTTTGCGATGGCCAAGTGTTGCGTTTTGGTAGCCAAGAGCTGCAAGTCCTCTACACCCCAGGCCACACGGATGATTCCTACAGCTTCTATTGGGCCCAACAGGGCATGGTGTTTACAGGTGATACCTTGCTGATACGCGGGACTGGCCGCACCGATTTTCAAAACGGCGATGCGGCGCAGCAATACAACAGTTTGTTTGATAAGTTACTGCGCCTACCTGAGCAGACTTTGGTGTACCCAGCCCATGATTACAAAGGCTGGACTGTGAGCACCATAGGCGAAGAGCGCGCCCACAACCCGCGTTTGCAAATAGCCGACCAAGCCGCCTATATAGCCTTGATGGGCAGTTTGCGTTTGCCCCATCCTGCCATGATGGATGTAGCCGTACCAGCCAATCGCGTTTGTGGTTTAACTGTATGAATTTCGACAGTGGGAGCTATCTGTGTATTACTATAAAAAAATGAGCTGCTCAGGCAGTTTTAACGCCTTAAAACCTGTATTTTCTATAAAAAATATGGCTTTGTTTGCCGTGATGCTGAGCGCGCTACAAAGCGTGCAAGCGGCACCTTTGCAAAGCGCCACGATTGCCTGGCAGCAGGTTCAGACTACACGCTCGACGGAAGGCGTGGTGCAGGCTGAGCGCCAATCTACCGTAGCAGCGCAGGCCAGCGGGCGCATTACGCAAATCTTGTTTCGCCCTGGCGATGCCGTCAAGCAAGGCCAAGTCATCATGCGCATAGACCCCAGCGTCGCGCAGCAGCAAGTAGCAGGCGCGCAAGCCCAGGTGGCAGAGGCACAAGTAGCCTTAGCCAAGGCCGAGGGCGACTATCAACGCTACCGTGAGCTGCTCGCCAAAGGCTTTGTTAGCCAAGCGCAAATGGATGGCGTGGCCAGCCAATACCGCGCCGCGCAAGCGCGCGTGCAAGCCCTGCGTGCCGGCAGCAGCCAGGCCAGTACGGCACGCGGTTTTGCCGATGTCACCGCGCCCTATAGCGGCGTGATGTCGGCCTTGCTGGTGGAGGTGGGCGAAACCGCTGTGCCCGGTATGCCACTGGCTACGGGCTTTGATCCTGCTCGGTTACGGGTGAGCGCACAACTGCCGCAAACCTGGGTAGAGGCAGTGCGCATGGGCAATCGCGCTATGGTCGAGCTACCTGGACAAAGCCCATGGTTAGCTGCTAGTCGCATGGTGATTTTGCCTGCGGCCGACCCTGGCACCCACAGCACCG
This sequence comes from uncultured Burkholderiaceae bacterium, assembly GCA_964608575.1. Classification (GTDB taxonomy): domain Bacteria; phylum Pseudomonadota; class Gammaproteobacteria; order Burkholderiales; family Burkholderiaceae_C; genus JAMIFN01. The sequence continues at coordinate 26,062 of CAZSPW010000001.1, forward strand.
AAGTGCGGGTTTATTTGCCTGAAAACGCCAGCGGCTTATTGCCTGGCCAGTTTGTGCGCTTGCACTTTGTGACGGGTACTGCGCGGCGCTTGACTGTGCCAGCGGCGGCGGTGCTACAACGCAGCGAACTGACTGCGGTTTATGTGCTGCCAGCAAAGGGCAGGCCGCAGCTGCGCCAAGTGCGCTTGGGGCAGCGTCAGAGCGATGGT
>CAZSPW010000001.1:26370-43557 GCA_964608575.1 uncultured Burkholderiaceae bacterium
AAAGGGCAGGCCGCAGCTGCGCCAAGTGCGCTTGGGGCAGCGTCAGAGCGATGGTGCATATGAAATTTTGGCCGGTCTGCGTGCGGGCGAGAAAGTCGCGCTGGATCCGATTGCAGCAGGGATGCAGCCTTGAATTACTGCGTCACTCCCGCGTAGGGGGAAATCTAGGCGGGCTTAGTTATTCCGCGCACAGTCGCGGAATCGACTTACGCCCTTGCCTAGATGCTGCGATTTCGCGCAGCATGACACGCGTGTTTCCTCATTCCCGCGCAAGCGGCAATCCATTTCACGGACGCAAAGCTTGGGCCATGGAATACAAACCCTTACCCCTGCCCTCTCCCTCAGGGAGAGGGAAAAAAACCTAGATCTCAGTCTGCGCTGAAATGAGGCAAACCACCTTTATGCTTTCTGTTATGAAAGAAGAACTATGAAAACCATGGGCATCTCAGGCCGCATTGCGGCATTCTTTTTACATAGCCGCATAACGCCCTTATTGGGTTTGGTGGCGTTGTTGCTGGGCTTGTTTGCCGTTGGCGTGACCCCGCGCGAGGAAGAGCCGCAGATCGATGTCACCATGGCCAATGTCATGCTGACCTTGCCTGGCGCTAGCAGCGCCGATGTTGAGCGTTTGCTGGCTGGCCCGATGGAGCAGCATTTGGCGCAAATTCAGGGTCTCGATCATGTGTATTCCGTCTCGCGCTCAGGCATGGCATTGCTGACGGTGCAATTCAAAGTGGGGGTGCCACGCGAGAGCGCCTTGGTGCGTCTGCGCGATGCGGTCGATACCAGCAGCGGCCTGTTTGCGCCGCAATTGGGTGTCAGCACCCCCTTGGTCAAACCCAAAGGGATAGACGATGTACCAGTGTTGAGTTTGACCCTGTGGACAAAAGAGCAGGCCAGCGGTGTGGATGATTTGCAGCGCATTGCCCATAGCCTGGAAGCCGAATTGAAGCGTGTGCCGGGCACGCGCGATGTGCGTTTGATTGGAGAGCCTGGGCGTGTGTTGCGCGTCGATCTGGATGTTGATCGCCTGGCTGCTGTAGGTGTGAGCGCCCTCGATATTCAGCGGGCTTTACAGGCCAGCAATGCCAGCTTACCGGCTGGTAGCCGCGTGCAAAACAACCAGCAGGTGCAGGTGCTCACGGGCGATTTTTTTAAAAACCGCGACGATGTGGCCAATTTGATCGTGGCCGTGCGCGCTGGCCGCCCTGTGTATTTGGCCGAGGTGGCCAGCATCCACGATGGCGCCGAGCAGCCGCAACGCTTGGTCTGGCATGGCCTGGGTGCAGCGGCAGGTGATGAATTTGCGGGGGCGCAATACCCTGCCGTGACCCTAACCGTTACCAAAAAAGCGGGCGAAAACGCCGTGGATATTGCCCGCGCACTGGAAGCGCGGGTGCAGGATTTGCGCGGCACCCTGATTCCCGCTGGCGTGGAGGTAAGCGAAACCCGCAACTACGGCGCAACGGCGAATGACAAGGCGCAGAAGCTGATACAAAAACTGATTTTTGCCACGCTGTCGGTCGTGGCTTTGGTGTTTTTTGCCCTAGGCCGACGCGAAGCCCTGATTGTTGGTGCGGCGGTGTTATTGACGCTGGCGGCCACCTTATTTGCGTCTTGGGCTTGGGGCTTTACGCTCAACCGCGTCTCGCTTTTTGCCTTGATTTTCTCGATCGGCATCTTGGTCGATGACGCTATCGTTGTTGTAGAAAACATCCATAGACATCGGCAACTGCATCCTGAAAAAAGCCTGGCTGAGCTGATTCCTGGTGCTGTGGATGAAGTCGGCGGCCCCACCATATTGGCCACTTTTACGGTGATCGCCGCGCTCTTGCCCATGGCTTTTGTCTCGGGTTTGATGGGGCCGTATATGAGCCCCATCCCCATCAATGCTTCTATGGGTATGGTGATTTCTCTGGCCATTGCTTTCGTTATCACGCCGTGGATGGCGCTGCATTTGATGCATAAAAAACCTAGCGATGCGGTGATCGGGCAAGGGGCTGAACATACAGCCGCCTCGCCCCGCTTGCAGCGCCTGTTTACGGGCATCATGCTGCCTTTTTTAGATGCAGCCAAAGGCCGTAAAAACCGCCACAAACTTTATGCCGCGGTGCTGGCCCTGATTGTGTTATCAGCCAGCCTGGCTGCTTTCCAATTGGTGGTGCTGAAAATGCTGCCTTTTGACAATAAGTCTGAATTTCAAGTGGTGCTGGATATGCCCGCGGGCACCCCTCTGGAAGAAACCGCTGCCGTGCTGCATGAGCTGGCGGCAGAGCTGGCGCAAGTGCCTGAGGTCACGCATTACCAAGCCTATGCTGGCACGGCAGCGCCGATCAACTTCAACGGTTTGGTGCGCCAATACGATTTGCGCGCTGATAGCCAGCAAGGCGATATTCAGGTGAACTTGCTGGAGAAACACGAACGCAGCCGCCAAAGCCACGAAATTGCCGCCAGCGTGATTGCACCCCTGGGCGCTATAGCCCAAGCGCGTGGTGGCCGCGTGAAAGTGGTGGAAGTGCCGCCTGGCCCGCCCGTGATGTCGCCCTTGGTAGCAGAGATTTACGGCCCCGATGAAGCAGGTCGCAGGCAAATTGCCGCCGCCGTGCGCGGCGTGTTTGCCAAAACGGCGGATATTCATGCCGTGGACGACAGCCTGACCGCCGCTGCGCCGCAAGATCGCTTGGTGATCGATCAAAACAAAGCCGCATTAGCGGGCGTGGCGCCGCAGCAAATCGCCGCCACCATGCGCCTGGCGCTAACGGGGCTGGATGTTACGCCCTTGCTCGCAGCTGATGCCAGGGCAGCCGTGCCTGTGCGCTTGGCCTTACCGCCAGCGCAGCGCAGCAATTTAGATGCCGCTCTGCGTTTGACCGTGACGGCGCAAGATGGCCGCGTCATAGCCTTATCTGAACTGGTGCAAGTGCGGCAAGAGGTGCAAGACGCGGTGTATTACCACAAGGATTTGCTGCCCGTGGCCTATGTCTTTGGTGATATGGCGGGTAAGCTCGATAGCCCGCTCTACGGCATGTTCGCCATGCGCGAGGGCATTGCCAAGCTGCCCATGCCGCATGGTGCGCAATTGGAGGAGTACTTCATCAGCCAGCCAGATGACCCCTATCGCAGCTATGCCATCAAATGGGATGGCGAATGGCAAATCACCTACGAAACCTTTCGCGATATGGGCTTGGCTTACGCCGTGGGCATGGTGCTGATTTATCTGCTGGTGGTAGCGCAGTTTGGCTCTTACAGCGTGCCCTTGGTCATCATGGCACCGATTCCACTCACACTGATAGGCGTGATGCCCGGCCATGCCCTGCTGGGGGCGCAGTTCACGGCTACTTCCATGATAGGCATGATCGCGCTGGCGGGCATCATCGTGCGCAACTCGATCTTGTTGGTGGACTTTATCGATTTGCAGGTGGCCGAGGGTTTGGATTTGGCGCATGCGGTGGTGGCTGCTGCCGTGGCGCGTACTCAGCCCATCGTGCTCACGGGCGTAGCTGCCATGGTGGGCGCTTTCTTTATCTTGAGCGACCCCATTTTTAACGGCCTGGCCATATCGCTGATTTTTGGCATCTTGGTTAGCACCGTGCTCACGCTGGTGCTGATACCGCTGTTGTACTACGCCTTGAAAAAGCGGCAGGGGGCGGTATAAATCGCTGTAAAAATAGGAGCTGCTCAGGCATATTTAGCGGCTTAAATGGCCTAAAACATACTTAAAAATACGCGCATTCTGCGCAGAGTCTAGGTATTCGTTATGCCAGCGTAGAGCTTGCCTCTGCATAGCTAGGACTAGGAATCCATGTATTTTGGTTTCGCTATCCTTGCGCAGGCAGGGATCCACCCCCTCGAACACCTTGCGATGACCTATAAAGCCATAGGCGGCGGTGGGGTGGATGCCAGCCTTTGCTGGCATGAGGAATACTTCGATTCCGCCCCTCAGGCTTAGCGTTGCATGACTTTGCGGCTAAAGCCTGAGCGCCGCGCAGGTTTTCAGCCCCAGCCGCTACACTAGACCTTTTCCTTCGCACCCGTTTTGTGCCATGAAACCCATCCAAAAATCGACCAAATTAGCCCATGTTCTCTACGATGTGCGCGGCCCCATCGTCGAGGCGGCGCGGCGCATGGAGGAGGAAGGGCACAAAATCATCAAGCTGAACATCGGCAACCTCGCGCCTTTTGGCTTTGACGCGCCCGAGGAAATTCAGCAAGACATGATTTTGCACCTGCCCAGCTCGGCGGGATACTCCGACAGCAAGGGTATTTTTGCCGCGCGCAAGGCGGTGATGCACTACACCCAAGAGCTGGGCGTGCAGGGCGTGACCCTAGACGATATCTATATGGGCAACGGCGCTAGCGATGTCATCAGCACCGCCGTCAATGCGCTGTTGAATGAGGGCGACGAGCTGCTCATCCCCGCGCCCGATTACCCGCTGTGGACGGCAGTCACCAGCTTGTCTGGTGGCGTGCCCGTGCACTATGTGTGCGACGAGGCCAATGGCTGGATGCCAAGTTTGGACGATATCCGCAGCAAAATCACGGCGCGCACACGCGGCATTGTGGTGATCAACCCGAACAATCCTACAGGCGTGGCCTATAGCCGCGAATTGCTGCAGGGCATAGTTGATATCGCGCGTGAACACGGTTTGGTGATTTTTGCCGATGAGGTGTATGACAAGGTGCTGTACGACGATACGGTGCATATTGCCCTGGCTTCGCTCTCCACCGATGTGCTGACCTTGACTTTCAATTCCCTCTCGAAAAGCTATCGCTCTTGCGGCTACCGTGCGGGCTGGATGGTGATCAGCGGTGACAAAGCAGCCGCCAAAGACTATATCGAAGGCCTGACCATGCTGGCCAATATCAAGCTCTGCGCCAATGTGCCTGGGCAATGGGCGGTGCAAACGGCGCTGGGCGGCTATCAAAGCATCAACGATTTGGTGAAAGAGGGCGGGCGCTTGCGCCGCCAGCGCGATTTGGCTTATGAGCTGATCACGGCGATTCCGGGTGTGAGTTGCGTCAAACCGCAGGCGGCGCTGTATATGTTTCCGCGCCTAGACCCCAAGATTTACCCCATAGCAGACGACCGTCAGTTTTTCTTGGAAGTGCTGCAAGAAACCAAGGTCATGCTGGTGCAGGGCACGGGCTTTAATTACCCCGATACCCAGCACTTCCGCCTGGTGTTTTTACCGCACGAGGACGATTTGCGTGTGGCCATAGGGCGTTTGGCTAAATTTTTGGAAGGCGCACGCCGCCGCTTTGGTACCGAGCACTTGCTTTAAGGTTTGCGCTGCAACGCGGTGCTGTTTTCTGCGACTAGCTGGCCTGTCGAGGTGGGCTGGCCTAGAGCAGCGCGTGCTGGATGCCTGCTGGATGCCAGACTTAGCGGTAACGCTGCTCCAGCGCATCCCAGTGGTTTTTGTTGACTAGGCGCTGACGCTCGGCAAATGGCGTAACCAAGCCACTCGATTCGCATATTTGCTTGTCCTCGCGCAGAGCAGCTAAATCGACCAGTGCGGTTTGTCCCAAAATATCGTGGCAGACCACGCGCGCGGGACACCAAGGGAAATCGCGCGCGTGCATTTTTAAGGGATTTTGCGCGAAAAATCTGCCTGGGCAGCTATCTTTTTTATGGTTGCTTTGCTGCATTCTTGGCATAAAAAAAGGAGCTTTGCAGCTCCTTTTCTCGTTTTCCTCAAAGTGCATTAAGCCGCTTTGGGTTTCTTCAGCGTCAGCGGTACGCCGTCTTTGGCTTTGGGCAGCGGGAACCATTCCATCGTGGGGTTGTAGCCCGCGGGGGTAGAAAACTCCCAGTTGCGCACGATTTCGCGCAGTACGGCCTTGGTCATCAGTTCAGCAAAGTGGTAGCCGATACATTTGTGCAGGCCGCCGCCAAAAGGCGTATAGCACATGGGGTGACCACGGTGCTCGGCGCGTTCGTCGCTGAAACGCTCGGGGTCAAACTGCATGGGATTGGTCCAGTATTTGGGATCCAAATGGTTGATCAGCGAAGGCATAGACAGCACGGTATTGGCGGGGATGGTTTTGCCTTCCCATTCAAACTCGCGGATGGTGCGGCGCATATACATGGGCACTGAGGGGTAGAGGCGCAGGGCTTCGTTAAAGCACCAGCCTGTGTACTGCATAGCGTCCAGGCCTTCGCGCGTGGGCGATTCTGTACCCGAGGCATTGGCTTCGTCGCGGCAGCGTTGCTGCGCGACCGGGTCGCCGCCCAAAATGCGCGCCAAGCTGGTCAGCACACTGGAAGTGGTGTCGTGCGCTGCAAACAGCAAGAAGATGGCATGCTTCATGACTTCTTGCTCAGACCAAGCATTGCCATTTTCGTCTTTCGCCATGGCGAATTGGGTCAGCATGTCGTCGCCCACGGCGCCTTGGGCGCGACGCTGGCGAATCAGGTTGAGGAAGTACTGCTCCAGCTCGACGCGGGCGCGTTTGGCTTTGCCGTAAGTGGTGAAGGGCACATTCCACTTGACCATGCTCACCAGACCATCGTTGATGGTGAGGAAGAGGTCGTTCACGCGCTTCATCTCTTCGCCCACATTCGAGAGGCCAAGGAAGCAAGCCGCGCCAATTTCCAGCAGCAGGGGCTTGATTTTGTCGTAGAACACGATATCGCCTTCTTTGCCCCAGCTTTGTACATGCTTGGTAATGAAGGGTTGCATCATTTCCAGGTAGCGCGTGAGCGCCTGGGTGCGGAAGGCAGACTGCATCATGCGGCGCTGGGCTTTGTGCTCGTCAAAGTCCATGATCAACAAACCGCCTAAGTAGAACTCTCCGAGCTGTTTGACATAGCCCATTTCGGCAGAGAAGTTGCTATCGCGATCTTGAAAAATGGTTTGGTACAGATCGGGGCCAGCCACCATCAGACTGTGTTGCTTGAACATCTTCATGTGGTTGAAGTTGCCGTATTCCTTCATGCGGCGTTGAATTTCGTTCAAGTAGTCGGTCACGATAGGAATCGCATTGCCGAAAATCGGCATACCTGTATCGCCAGGGAATTGATCGAGCTGATCGTTATCGGGTTGATTTTTGTAGGAAAGATCGACGCTCATGACTTTGACTCCTAAATAATGCTTTATCGAAATACCAGTGCCCTCAACACACTGGGTAATGCGAGCAGGTGTGCGGGATTCTACTAGTGCTTGGGAGGCTTTTTTTGATAAAAGGCAACGGATTGTGTCACTCCAGTGGCAGTTACCCCGGGTTTTGCTGCAGTTCGCAGCCGTTGGCGCAGCTCTGGGGCTTATCTCCGGGCAGCCGCGAAAAAGATGAATTTGCCCTAAGATGGTGGGTTACTTTTTGCAGCACTTTGCCATGCCTATTGACTCTGTTTCTCCAGAAAAATATCTAGGTCACGCCCTGCAGCAGGGCTATATCAGCGTGCGCGGTGCGCGCACCCATAACCTGAAAAATATCGATGTTGATATCCCGCGCAACCGTCTGGTGGTGCTCACCGGCTTATCGGGTTCGGGTAAATCGTCTTTGGCGTTTGACACCCTGTACGCCGAAGGCCAGCGCCGTTATGTGGAAAGCCTATCAGCTTATGCCCGCCAGTTTTTACAATTAATGGGCAAACCAGATGTTGATGTTATTGAAGGTTTGTCCCCCGCCATTGCGATTGAGCAAAAAGCCACTAGTCACAATCCGCGCTCTACGGTGGGCACGGTGACTGAAATTCATGACTACCTGCGCTTGCTATTTGCCCGTGCAGGCACGCCTTACTGCCCCACGCACCATTTGCCGCTAGCGGCGCAAACTGTAAGCCAAATGGTCGATAGCGTTATGGCGCTGCCCGATGGCACTAAGTTGCTGCTGCTGGCGCCCATTGCACGCGAGAAAAAAGGCGAATTCGCCAGCGATTTCGCAGCACTGCAGGCGCAAGGCTTTGTGCGCTTTCGCATCGGCGGGCAAGTGCTGGAATATGAAAACCTGCCCAAGCTGAAAAAAACCGACAAGCACGATATAGATGTGGTGATAGACCGCGTGAAAATCAAAAACGCGGGCGATGATGAAGAGCGCCGGCAACAGCGTCAGCGTTTGGCTGAGAGCTTTGAGGCGGCGCTGCGTATAGGCGCATCTCGCGCTATTGCGCTGGAGATGGACAGCGGACGCGAGCACAGCTTTAACGCCAAATTTGCCTGCCCAGAGTGCAGTTACACCTTGCCAGAGTTAGAGCCGCGCCTGTTTTCTTTTAATTCGCCAGTGGGCGCTTGCCCTAGCTGTGACGGTTTAGGGCAAACCGACAGCTTCGATGACAAGCGTGTGGTGACATTCCCAGAGTTATCGCTGGCCAGTGGCGCCATCAAAGGTTGGGATAGGCGCAACCATTACTATCACAGCATGCTGCAAGCGGTGGCCGCGCACTATGGTTTTGATGTGGAAGCGCCGTTTGAAAGCCTCTTGCCCGCACAGCAGCAAGTGGTGCTCTACGGCAGCGGCGAGGAAGATATTGTTTTTCAATACACCCTAGAAAGCGGTAGCCGCGCTGGGAAAACAGTAGAAAAAAGCCATCCCTTTGAAGGCATCATCCCTAATATGGAGCGACGCTGGCGCGAAACCGATAGTGCGCTGGTGCGCGAGGAGCTAGGGCGGCTGCGCAGCCAGCAACGCTGCGAAACCTGTGGCGGTGCGCGGCTGCGCATAGAAGCGCGCAGCGTGCGCGTGGGCGCAGGTGAGCAGGCGCAAGACATCCACAGCATCAGCCAAATGACGCTGGCGCAAAGTTATGCCTATTTCCAAAACTTGCAATTGCTCGGCGCTAAAGGCGAAATTGCAGCCAAAGTGGTGCAAGAAATCGCCAGCCGCCTGCGTTTTCTCAACGATGTGGGCTTGAATTATTTAAGTCTGGCACGCAGCGCCGAGACGCTCAGCGGTGGCGAAGCGCAGCGTATACGCTTGGCCAGCCAAATCGGCAGCGGCTTAACGGGCGTGATGTATGTCCTCGATGAGCCTTCCATCGGCCTGCACCAGCGCGATAACGATCGCCTGATTGCCACCTTGCAGCACCTGCGCGATTTGGGCAATAGCGTCATCGTGGTGGAGCACGATGAAGACATGATCCGCGCCGCTGATTTTGTCTTGGATTTAGGCCCGGGTGCAGGCATACACGGCGGCGAGATTCTGGCGCAAGGCACGCCAGCGCAAGTCGCGGCCAACCCAGCCAGTATCACTGGGCAATATTTGAACGGCACGCGCAGTATTGCACTGCCGCAGCAGCGCCGCCCCTTGTTGCCTGATATGCCCAAGCCCGATTTGCAAGAGTTGCTCAAACCTGCTGCGCCTGCTGGCAATGTGTTTACGCAGGCAGCGCAAGATAAAGGCAAGACCAAATCTACTATTAAAAAAGAAGCTGCTCAGGCAGATTTGACGGCGCAAAATGCCTATAAGACCATCAAAATAACAGGCGCATCGGGCAATAACCTCAAACAAGTTGATGCCAGCTTTCCTGTGGGTTTGATGACTTGCGTGACTGGGGTTTCAGGTTCGGGCAAATCCACCTTGGTGAACGACACCTTGCTGGCAGCGGCTGCGCGCGTGCTCAACCGCGCCCAAAGCGAGGCCGCGCCTTATGCTGATATCGAAGGGCTGGAGCATTTCGACAAAGTCATCAGCGTTGATCAATCGCCCATAGGCCGCACCCCGCGCAGCAATCCTGCCACTTACACGGGGCTGTTTACGCCGATTCGTGAATTGATGGCCGATGTGCCCACCGCCCGTGAGCGCGGTTATGGCCCTGGGCGTTTTTCTTTTAATGTGGCGCAGGCATCCGGCGGCGGGCGTTGCGAAGCCTGCCAAGGCGATGGCGTGGTCAAAGTAGAGATGCACTTTTTACCTGATGTCTATGTGCCCTGCGATATCTGCCACGGTGCGCGTTACAACCGCGAAACCCTGGAAGTGCTGTACAAAGGTAAAAGCATTGCCGATATTTTGCAGATGACGGTGGAAGAAGCCTTGGCGTTTTTTAAAGCCGTGCCGCAACTGGCGCGCAAGCTGCAAACTTTGATGCAAGTAGGGCTGGGCTATATCACCTTGGGGCAATCGGCTACCACACTCTCAGGCGGTGAAGCGCAGCGCGTCAAATTGGCGCTGGAATTATCTAAACGCGATACGGGGCGCACGCTTTATATCTTGGATGAACCGACCACGGGGCTGCACTTTGCTGATATTGAGCTGCTGCTGCAGGTCTTGACGCAATTGCGTGATGCGGGCAATACCATCATCGTGATTGAACATAATTTAGATGTCATCAAAACCGCAGACTGGATCATCGATATGGGGCCAGAAGGCGGCGGCGGTGGCGGCATGGTGGTGGCTGCTGGCCGCCCAGAAGAAGTGGCGCAGGTGGCCGCCAGCTTCACTGGCCAGTATTTGCGCCCTTATTTGCCCAGTGTGCTGGCGCACACGGATGGAGATGCCGCATGAGCACTTTAGACCTATTCGCAGCCGAGCCAGAGCCCCAAGCCAGCGCCTCTGCACAGCAGCAGAGGCTGCGTTACCAAGAGCTATTGCAGCTCTTGGCGCACCATGCGCACCTCTACTATGTGCAAGATGCGCCCGTCTTGCCCGATGCCGAATATGACCAACTCTATCGTGAGCTAGAGGCCATAGAAGCCCAGCACCCTGATTGGGTAGGCGCTGATTCGCCTACGCAACGGGTTCTGGGCGCGGTGCTGGACGGTTTTGCCGCGGTGCGCCATGCCCAGCCCATGCTCAGCATCAAAACCGAAACCGATACCGAGGCCAGCGGTGCGCAGGCTTTTGATGCGCGCATGCGGCGCGAATTGGGCTTGGGCGCAGACGCTGCCCCCGTGGAATATATGGCCGAGCCTAAATTCGACGGCTTGGCCATGAGTTTGCGCTACGAAAACGGCGTGCTGGTACAAGCGGCCACACGCGGCGATGGCGAAACGGGTGAGGATGTCACGGCCAATATCAAAACCATCAGACAGATTCCACTGCGTTTGCAGCAAGCGAGCTTAGCTATTCCGCAAGTTATCGAAATCCGTGGCGAAGTCTATATAGCGCGCGCCGATTTTGAGAGCCTGAACGAACGCCAACGCGCCCGTATAGCCGCAGGCGAGAAAAACGAAAAAACCTTTGTCAATCCACGCAATGCCGCCGCTGGTGCGGTGCGTCAATTAGATAGCCGCATTGCTGCGCAGCGGCCACTGAGCTTTTTCGCCTATGGCTTGGGTGAATTTATCGCCGCTGATGGGCGCGATGAAGTCGCCACTTTTGCCACGCAGCACGGCCTGCTGCAAGCTATTAAAGCTTGGGGCTTGCCTGTTTGCGATTTGGCGCAAGCGGTGCAGGGGGCAGCCGGTCTGATCGCTTTTTATGCGACGGTCGCGGCGCAGCGCGACAGCCTGCCTTTTGATATTGATGGTGTGGTCTATAAAGTCAATAGCCTGGCTTTGCAGAAAAAACTCGGCTTTGTCAGCCGCGAGCCGCGCTGGGCGGTGGCGCATAAATACCCAGCGCAGGAAATGCTAACCACGGTCTTGGGTATAGATGTGCAGGTTGGGCGCACTGGCAAACTCACGCCTGTGGCCAAACTTGCGCCCGTTTTTGTCGGCGGCGTCACCGTGACCAACGCCACTTTGCATAACGAAGACGAAGCGCGGCGCAAGGATGTGCGCGTGGGCGATACCGTCATCGTGCGCCGTGCAGGCGATGTGATTCCTGAGGTGGTGAGTGTGCTGCTGGATAAACGCCCTGAAGGCACGCAGATATTTACTATGCCCACGCATTGTCCAGTTTGCGGCAGCGCCGCCCAACGCGAAGCGGGCGAGGCCGATAGCCGCTGCACAGGTGGCCTGACTTGCGCGGCGCAATTGCAAGGCGCCATCAGCCATTTCGCCAGCCGCCGCGCCATGGATGTGGAAGGCTTGGGCGATAAGCTAATTGAGCAATTGGTTAGCCAAAATTTGGTGACGGCTCTGCCTGATATCTACCGCTTGGATGAGGCCACTCTTGCCGGTCTGGAGCGCATGGCAAAAAAATCGGCGCAAAACCTGTTGGCTGCCTTAGAAAAATCCAAAAACACCACGCTGGCACGATTTATTTATAGCTTGGGTATTCGCCATGTCGGCGAAACCACGGCCAAAGATTTGGCTAGGCATTTTGGCAGCTTGGCTGCCTTGCAAGCGGCGGACGAAGCCGCGCTGTTGCAAGTGCCCGATGTGGGGCCCGTGGTAGCGGCCAGCTTGGCGCATTTTTTTGCCGATGACAAACACCGCGCCGTGGTGCAGGCGCTGCAGGATGCAGGCATTCACTGGCCTGAAGGTGCGGGTGAGGCCGATACGCCTAAACCTTTGGCAGGCAAAACTTTGGTGCTCACAGGTACGCTGCCCAAGCTCAGCCGCGATCAGGCGCAGGCCTTGATAGAAGCTGCAGGCGGCAAAGTCAGTGGCTCGGTTAGCAAAAAAACCTTTGCTGTGGTGGCAGGCGCGGAGGCAGGCAGTAAATTGGCCAAAGCCCAAGAATTGGGCATCAGCATTCTGGATGAAGCTGGCTTACATACTTTGCTGCAAAAATAGCGCACTGCGTTTTTATCCATCTCTTTTTTGATTCTTGCAACCGATTTGCTATGAGCATCTTGCGTATCAGCCTGAAAAACTTTGTCATCGTGCCCCAGCTAGAGCTGGAGCTGCCCTTGGGCTTTAGCAGCCTGACGGGGGAAACGGGGGCGGGCAAATCCATTTTGATAGATGCGCTGCAACTGGCGCTGGGGCAGCGTGCTGATGCCAGTGTGGTTTACGAAGGAGCCAAGCAGGCCGATATTGCGGTGGAGTTTGCCCCGCCAGCCGCGGCGCTGGCGTGGTTGCAGGAGGCCGGTTTTGAGCTGGAAGCGGGCGAGAACCTGCTGCTGCGCCGCACCATCGATGCTGCCGGCAAAAGCCGCGCTTGGATCAATGGCAGCGCCGCCACCCTGACGCAGTTGCGCGAGCTGGGCGAATATTTGGTCGATATTCATGGCCAACACGCTTGGGCATCGCTGGCCAAGCCTGGCCAGGCGGTTTTGCTTTTAGATGACTTCGCCCAGTTTGACAGCCAGCCTTTGCGTGCAGCTTGGCAAACTTGGCGCCGTGCACAACACGATTTTGAAAGTGCGCAGGCGCAGCACAGCACTTTGGCTGATGAACGCGAACGCCTAGCTTGGCAAATTGCCGAAGTGGAGAAATTGCGGCCTGGCGCAGATGAATGGGACGGCCTGAACCAAGAGCACCATGCGCAAGCGCATATGCAAGATTTGCAAGACGCTAGCAATGCGGCCTTAAATGCGCTAGAGGGCGACGACGATGCTGGCGGCGGTGCGGCTGCAGCCTTGCAAACGGCGGCGGCCGCTTTGGCTGCCGTGGCGCATATTCAGCCTACATTGGCCGCCCTGTATGAACAAATCCAAAGCCTGCTAGCGCAAGCACAAGATGCTGCGCATGATTTGCGCACCGCCAGCCGCAGCTTTGCCCCCGATGCGCAGCAGCTAGCCGCTTTGGATGAAAGGCTATCGCTGTGGCTGAGCTTGGCCAGACGCTATAAAACCCGCCCCGAAGATTTGCCCGCGCTGCTGCAAACTTGGCAGGCTAAATTGGCCAACCTAGATGCCGCCGCCGATTTAGATGCTTTAGAGAAAACCGTGCGACAGGCCAAGGCGCAGTATGAGGCCGAGGCCAAAGCCGCCAGTCGCGCACGCAAACAAGCCGCCCCCAAATTAGAGCAAGCTATTACGCAAACACTAGGGCAATTGGGCATGGCGGGCGGCAGCTTGCATATCGAATTGGCCGCTTGCAGCCCGCAGGCCACAGGGCTGGAGGCGGTAGAGTTTTTGATTGCAGGCCACGCAGGGGTTGCGCCTAAGCCTTTGGGCAAAGTGGCATCGGGTGGGGAGTTATCGCGCATTGCCTTGGCTTTTGCCGTATTGTCCTCCGCGCAAGCGGGTGCGCCCACCCTGATTTTTGATGAGGTCGATAGCGGCATCGGTGGCGCAGTAGCGCATACTGTGGGGCAATTGATGCGCAATTTAGGCCAGAGCAAGCAGGTTTTGGCGGTCACACATCTAGCGCAAGTGGCCGCTTGCGCACACCAGCAATTGTTGGTGAGTAAGAACCAAGCAGGTGGTAAAACCAGTAGCCGCGTACAACTGTTAGCCGCACAAGAGCGCATCGCTGAAGTCGCGCGTATGCTCGCTGGCAGCACCAGTGCCACCAGCCTGGCGCATGCACAAGAATTGTTGGAGCAAGCCCGATGAGTAGCAGCACAATGCATTTGGTTTTGGTCACTGGCATGGCAGGGGCAGGCAAATCTATTGCCTTGCGCGGCTTGGAGGATGCGGGCTATTTTTGTGTGGACAATTTGCCGGCTGAATTGCTGCAAAACCTGCTGGATTTGCAGCGCCAGCAAGGCCGGCAGCGCGTCGCCATTGCGATTGATGCGCGCAGCGTCGCGTCTTTGCCTGCGCTGTTGGGCATTTTGCGAAACCTGCGCAGCAGTGGTGTTGCTTTGCAGCAGTTCTTCTTAGATGCCAGCAATGAGGTCTTGGTACGCCGTTTTTCTGAAACACGCCGTCGCCACCCGCTCTCGGGCAGCCATGTCGATGCCGGTGATATGAGCGTCTTGCAGGCAATTGTGGCCGAGCGCCAGCTATTGCAAAGCGTGCGCGATGAGGCCTATACCCATGTCATCGACACCAGCCACTGGCGTACTGCGCAATTGTTGGCGCATATCAAAGAACTCATCAGCAGCGGGCAGGAAAGTCTGACGGTGGTGCTGCAATCCTTCGGTTTCAAGCACGGCTTGCCGCTGGACGCTAATTTTGTGTTTGATGTGCGTATGCTGCCCAATCCCTTTTACGAAGCCCATCTGCGGCCTTTAAGCGGCTGCGACGCGCCAGTGGCGCAGTATTTGGCCGAGCACGGTAGCGTGCAGCGTATGCAAGCGCAAATCCTGGCATTTTTGCAAGCCTGGCTGCCGGATATGTCGGCTGAGCACCGCAGCTATGTGAATGTCGCTATCGGCTGCACTGGCGGCCAACATCGCTCGGTGTATTTGGTCGAGCAACTGCAAGCCTTGCTGCAGCAGGATTGGACGGTGATCAAGCGCCACCGTGAAATACAGCGCTGATGCGTGGCATCAGTTGGTGCATGGCTAGGCTAAAAATGGCGTTTCAATCGGTTTTCAATCGGTTTTCAATCGGTTTTTAATCGCCTAGCGTGATTCAGTTTGATGCAAAAAAGATAGCTGCTCAGGCAGCTTTTACGGCTTAAAACCTTAAAAACGCCCTAAAAACAGCCTGTGCATAGACGGAAAACTTGCTGAAAATTAATGGCCAGCGATTTTCATGTTTTCAATCAAAACCGAGCCTGTAGATTTCGCGCCATAGGTGTACACATCGGCACCAATATGCACGATTTGCGCAAACATCTCGCGCAGATTGCCGGCTATGGTGATTTCATGCACGGGGTAGGCAATTTCGCCGTTTTCCACCCAGTAGCCGCTGGCACCACGCGAATAATCGCCCGTGAGGTAATTCACGCCCTGGCCCATCAATTCGGTGACGAATAGGCCGCGCCCCATGCGACGCAGCATGGCGGGCAGGTCGTCAGATTTTTTTGTGCCCTGCCACTGCCAAGCCAGATTGTGCGAGCCGCCGCTATTGCCCGTGGTCGGCATGCCCATTTTGCGGGCGGAATAGCTGGAGAGGAAATAGCCCCGCACCACACCATTTTTCACTACATCGCGGGCTTGCACGCGGCAGCCTTCGCCATCAAAGGGGCTGGAGCCTTTGCCGCCCAAAATAAATGGGTCCTCGTGCAGACTTAAAGCTGTGGGGAAAATCTGTTGCCCCAAGCTATCGAGCAAAAACGAGGTTTTGCGATAGAGCGCACCGCCGCTGATGCCTTGCACAAAAGCGCCCATCAGCCCAGCGGCCAGCGGTGCATCAAACAGTACGGGGCAGCTGCGCGTGCTCAGTTTTTTGGCACCTAAGCGGCTCAAAGTGCGCTCGGCGGCATAACGCCCTACGGTTTCGGGGCTGGCTAAATCGGCAGCATTGCGCTGCGAGCTGAACCAATAATCGCGCTGCATATCGCCGCTGGCATCGGTGGCAATGGGCGCAACCGATAGGCTGTGGCGCGAAGAGGCGTAACCAGCCAGAAAATCGGCTTGGCCGCCGCGCAGATAGCCGCAGCGAAAATGGCTTTGCTGTGCGCTGACGCTGGCACCATCTGAATTCGATAAGCGCGGGTCTAATAGCAGTGCGGCGCGTTCGGCGCGCAAAGCCAGCTCGGCGGCGGCTTCGCTGCTCACGCCCCAGTGGTGGAATAAATCCAAATCGCGCTTGGCGTCTTTATTACTGCACATATCCGCCGCATCGGGCAGTGCGCCGCAAGGGTCGGGCGCGGTGTAACGGGCAATATCGTGCGCCGCGCGCACGGTATCGGCTATGGCAGCGGGTGAAAAATCCGAAGTCGCGGCATTGCCGCGTTGCTGCCCCAGATACACCGTGATACCCAGGGATTTATCGCGGTTTTGTTCTACATTTTCTAGCTGACCCAGGCGGCAGCTGACGGACAAGCCCGTGCCCTCGCTGGCGGTGACGGCGCAGTCGCCCACGCCTAATTTTTTGGCTGCAGCAAAGGCTGTGGCAATCAAATCATCAAACTGGGCGGAGGAATAGGCAAAGCCTGCAAGCGGTTTTTTCATAAGAGGCGCATTGTCGCAAATTTGCCCATGCCTTGCTGCTTGCAAGGCGCTTGCGGCCGCTTTCAGCCTGCATTCACGCCTTTCCTCAGTTTCAGCCCAGCTTGGGGCAAGCGCCCCATTTTTCTTTCAGTTCGGTTTTTTTCAATACAAGGGCACAGGTGCTGCGGGCTAGATAAGCAGCCTGCCAGCCGCTGCTGCATTCCTCCGTTCATGGCCTAGGCCATGCGCGACTACCTCAGCCACGATACTTTAAGAGCGACTTTTCTTATGCGACACACTTACCCTGCACTTGCTTGCCTAGCCCTTAGTGCGCTTAGCGCCCTTAGCCTCAGCGCCCCTGTAGCCGCACAGGACGCGGAAAAAAACTGGTCAGGCAATATCAATCTTGTCAGCCAATACCGTTTTCGCGGCATAGACCAAAGCTGGGGGCAGCCCGCGCTGCAAGGCGGGGTGGATTACAAAAAT
>CAZSPW010000001.1:43657-45792 GCA_964608575.1 uncultured Burkholderiaceae bacterium
AACACCTTGGAAGCCAATGCGGGCGTGAGCTGGAAGCAGTGGAGCTACAAGCTCTCGGTGGCGGGCAGCGATTATTTTGGTGCCAATACCCAAACGGGTTACGACGGGCGCACCCGTGGCACGCTCTACCACGACATCAGCGCCGCCTTTGAGCTGCCCCAGGGCATGAATTTGGGCCTGCACGCGGGTTATACCGATGTGGCTGCGCGTATCGGCGGCAATAGCGCCAATTACTGGGATTGGCGCGCCAGCTTGGGGAAAAACTTTGACTCTGGCTGGAATGGCTCGGTCAGTCTGGTGGGGGCGGGCAATAACACCTTGTATCGTCCACCGCTGGGCGGCCTGTCTTTAAAAGATGGCCAAACGCGCTCACTCAACCGTACGGTGGTGGTGTTGCAAGTCGGCAAAACTTTCTAAACTTGGCCGTGCTCTGCCTGGCTATACTGCCCTCACCATTGTGTTCACATACTTTTGCGTGAGGGCAGCTATGAATTTAGATCAATTAGAGCAACGCGTCAGCCGCTTGGAAGCCATAGAGGCCATCCGCCAGCTAAAACACCGCTACCTTGCATCCTGCGATGCCAAAGACCCCGTTGCCATGCGTGCCTGTTTTGTTGATGGCGCTATGCACATTGATTACGGCCCTGTGGGTGTGTTTGACAACGCCGATGCCGTGGCCAAAATTTTTAGCGAACTGGGCTGCCACCCGCATATTTTGGAAATGCACCACGGCAGTAACCCGCAAATTGAAATGACCAGCGACACCACGGCCAAGGCCAGCTGGAGCCTGCATTACCAACAAATCAACACCCAAACCAGCGTGCTGACGCAGCTAGGCGCAGTGTATGAAGACGAATACCTGCTCACGGCCGCAGGCTGGCGCATCAGCCGCACGGTGTGCCGCCCCAATTCCACACTGGTGCTGCCATTGGCAGACGACGCTATCAAAGCCTTGGTTAAAGGCAAGCCCTAAGTCCACTCCGCACAACTGCTTCTCATGCGAGGAGCGTAGCGACGCGGCAATTCATAAGGTATTGATTTTATTGGCGCATGTGGATTGCTTGGCTACGCTCGCAATGACGAAACCTAGGTTAATCAGAAGCTCCCTAAAAGCGCTTATGAGTCGGGATTTTTCAGCCCCAAGCCGATCAAAAAAGTCTCGCTAGAACGCGGCCTGCTGGCCTTGGGTTTGAGCGGTTTCACCACTTTGAAATAGTCTTTAAAGCGTTTGACTAGTTGGCTATAACCGCTGCCGTGGAATAGCTTGACCACCAGTGCGCCATCGGCCTTTAAATGCGTTTGCGAAAAATCCAGCGCCAGCTCAATCAAATGTTCGATGCGGGCGCTATCGGCCGAGGCTATGCCCGACAAATTGGGCGCCATATCGCTGATGACCACATCCACCTTGCGCCCGGGCGCTTTGGTGGCCAGCAGCGTTTGCAGCTGCGCCAGCACCGCGTCCTCGCGGAAATCGCCTTGGATGAAATCCACCCCCTCTATCGGCTCCATCGGCAGCATATCTAGGCCAATAATCGTGCCGTTCAACTCGCCCACAGCCGCACCTTTGGGGCTGAAACGGCGGCGCACATACTGGCTCCACGCGCCTGGGGCGCAACCCAAATCCACCACCAAATCGCCGGGACGAATCAGCTTGAAGGTTTCGTCTATCTCTTGCAACTTATAGGCCGCGCGTGCGCGGTAGCCATCGCGCTGCGCCATCTTCACATAGGGATCGTTAATATGGTCATGCAGCCATTGCTGATTGACCTTGCTTCCAGTTTTTTTCTTCATGGGCACTCAAAGTGGGGGATGCGCACGCAGGGCTATCGTGGTGTAATCGGCGCTATGCCTGAAATTATCCTCTCTATTGCCCAGCGCAAAGCGCACCGCGCCGACGCGCACCATCTTGACCCCGTTGTTGCCGTAGGCGGCGACGGCCTGACTGAGGGCGTTATCAAAGAAGCCGACCACGCCCTCAACGCCCACGGCCTGATCAAAGTGCGCGTACATGGCGACGACCGCGACGCGCGCGAAGCCATTTACGCCGAACTGGCCGACAAACTGAACGCTGCGCGTATTCAGCACATAGGCAAACTGCTGGTGTTCTGGCGCCCCATGCCTGAAAAAGAGCGCGT
>CAZSPW010000002.1:0-4323 GCA_964608575.1 uncultured Burkholderiaceae bacterium
TACCCTTGGTTGATTTAGATGCGGTAGATGTCCTGCATCTGCCCAAGGACTTGATTGATCCTAAAATTTGCCAAACCCATCGCTTACTGGCTTTGTCCAAACGCGCCAATCGCATCTTGGTCGCTACCGCCGATCCGTCTAATCGCGAAGCAGCCGACACGATTAAATTTGCGACGCAATTGGCTGCCGACTGGGTCGTGGTCGAGCACGATAAGCTGGAAAAAATTCTTGAAGCTGCAGGTGCTAGCGCCACTCAAGCACTCGATAGCATCGTCTCTGGTGATATTGATTTTGGTGAATCCAATGTAGAAGAGATTGATGAAGGCGCAGACAACGATGCCGATACAGATGTAGAAGACGCGCCAGTAGTTAAATTCCTGCAAAAAATGCTTTTTGATGCCTACAACATGCGGGCTTCGGATTTGCACTTTGAACCTTACGAGTTCAACTACCGTGTGCGCTTTCGTGTAGATGGCGAGCTGCGTGAAATTGCCAGCCCTCCAGTCGCGATTAAAGACAAACTCGCTTCGCGCATCAAAGTGATTTCGCGCTTAGATATTTCTGAAAAGCGCGTGCCGCAAGACGGTCGCATGAAAATGAAAATTGGTCAGAATGTGATCGATTTTCGGGTCAGCACGCTGCCTACGATGTTTGGTGAAAAAATCGTCATTCGTATCTTGGATCCGTCCAGCGCCAAGTTAGGGATTGACGCTTTGGGTTATGAGCCTGAGGAAAAAGAGCGCTTACTCGACGCGGTGCAGCGCCCTTATGGCATGGTTTTAGTTACGGGGCCTACAGGTTCAGGTAAAACGGTATCGCTGTACACCTGTTTGAACATTTTGAACAAACCTGGGGTCAACATCTCTACGGCGGAAGATCCTTGCGAGATTAACTTACCAGGGGTGAATCAGGTCAATGTGAATGACAAGGCCGGTTTGACCTTTGCTGCTGCCCTTAAATCCTTTCTGCGTCAAGATCCTGATGTCATCATGGTTGGTGAGATTCGTGATTTGGAAACAGCCGATATCGCCATCAAAGCCGCGCAAACTGGCCACATGGTGCTATCTACTCTGCACACCAACGATGCGCCCACCACTCTCACGCGGATGTTGAATATGGGCATCGCGCCCTTCAATATCGCTTCTAGCGTGATTTTGATTACGGCCCAGCGCCTAGCGCGCCGACTTTGCCCCAAGTGCAAGGAGCCGCTGGATGTGCCGCAAGAAACGCTGATAGAAGCCGGCTTCAAACCCGATGAGCTGGACGGCACTTGGGTGCCCTACAAGCCAGTGGGTTGTAACGCTTGCAATAATGGCTATAAAGGGCGGGTCGGTATTTATCAGGTGATGCCTATTAGCGAGGAGATTCAACGCTTGATTTTGACGGGCGGAACCGCTTTAGATATTGCCAAACAAGCTGAAGAAGAAGGTGTCCGCAGTTTGCGGCAGTCGGGCTTGCTCAAAGTGAAAAAAGGCGAAACCTCCCTAGAGGAAGTGATCTCCGTGACCAACGCATAACAACATAACAACATGTAAAGAAAAGAGACAGCATTTATGGCAACTGCGAAACCAGCAGCGGGCAAGACTGCCCCCAAAAAAACCGCCAGCAGCGACTTTGTCTTTGTTTGGACGGGCAAGGATAAATCAGGCCAAACCGTTAAAGGTGAAATGCGTGCGGCGGGTGAGACCCAAGTCAGCTCCGCTTTGCGCCGCCAGGGCGTTACCGTCACCAGTATCAAAAAACGCAAAATGAAGGCTGGTGCGGCCATCAAGCCCAAAGACATCATGATTTTCACGCGCCAATTGGCGACCATGATGAAAGCTGGTGTCCCGCTGTTGCAAGCATTTGATATTGTGGGGCGGGGTAACCCCAATCAAAGCGTGGGTAAATTGCTCAACGACATTCGCTCGGATGTTGAAACGGGCACCTCTTTGTCCACGGCATTCCGCAAATTCCCCATGCATTTTGATGCCCTTTACTGCAATTTGGTTGAAGCGGGCGAACAGGCCGGTATTTTGGAAGCCTTATTGGACCGCTTGGCGGTTTATATGGAGAAAACCGAAAACCTCAAATCCAAAATTAAATCAGCCTTGATGTACCCCACTGCCGTATTGGTAACCGCCTTTGTGGTGGTGGCGGTGATCATGATTTTTGTGATCCCCTCATTTAAAGAAGTATTCACCAGCTTTGGCGCTGAATTGCCTGCGCCTACGCTGTTTGTGATGGCTGTGAGCGAGATTTTTGTAAGCTATTGGTGGCTGATTTTTGGTGTCTTGGGCGGTGGTATCTACTTCTTCCTGCAAGCGTGGAAACGCAGCGAGAAGGTACAAGCCTTTATGGACAGAGCCATGCTGAAAATGCCGATTTTTGGCCCTCTGATTGAAAAAGCCGTGATCGCCCGTTGGACGCGCACTCTCTCCACCATGTTTGCTGCGGGTGTACCTTTGGTAGAGGCGCTGGATTCTGTCGGCGGCGCTGCGGGCAATTATCTCTATCGCGTAGCTACAGAAAAAATTCAAAAAGAAATATCTACTGGCACCAGCCTGACTATGGCCATGAACAATGCCAATTTGTTCCCCAGCATGGTGCTGCAAATGACAGCCATCGGCGAAGAATCGGGCTCTATCGATCACATGCTGGGCAAAGCTGCTGACTTCTACGAAGAGGAAGTTGATGATGCGGTTGAAGGCTTATCCAGCCTGATGGAGCCGATTATCATCGTCGTTCTCGGTACCGTCATCGGCGGCATCGTGGTGTCGATGTACCTGCCTATCTTCAAATTGGGTTCGGTGGTTTGATGCTGGCAGATGTATTGGTGGCGCTGCAAGCGCTACCGCCCGCAGGGTTTGCGGTTTTAATGGGTGTTTTGGGCTTGCTCATAGGCAGCTTCTTGAATGTGGTGATCTTCCGTTTGCCACAAATGATGGATGAGGCTTGGGCTATAGAGGCCGAGAGCTATCGCCAAAAAGACAATCCTGATTGGCTGCCGCCTGAGTCGCAAATCAGCCTAAGCCGTCCAGCCTCGCGTTGTGGGCAGTGTGGCCATGTGATCCGGTGGTATGAAAACATTCCCGTGTTCAGTTGGCTATTTTTGCGTGCTAAGTGCGCGGCTTGCAAAGCCCCTATTTCATGGCGCTATCCTTTGATCGAATTGCTCACAGGCGCTTTGTTTGCCTATAGCGCCTGGCGTTTTGGCGTGAGTTGGCCGATGCTGGCTTGGTGCGTTTTTTCTGCTTTGGTACTAGCCTTGTTTTGGATAGATTGGGATACCACTTTATTGCCCGATAGCCTAACCCAGCCCCTGCTTTGGCTGGGTTTGATACTGGCCATATTGGGTTTAAACCCTTTAATCGAACGCTTTGGCGATGCCTTCTGGGGTGCGGTTTTTGGTTATGCCTTGTTTATTCCTATTGCCTGGGTGGTGGGCAAACTCAAAGGCCAGCAGGCGATGGGCAATGGCGATTACAAATTGATGGCTGCTCTGGGGGCTTGGCTAGGTTGGCAGGCTTTGCTGCCTATCGTGCTGATGTCGTCTATTTCTGGCTCTGTTATTGGCATTGGCCTTATGCTCGCCTCTAAATTGCGCAGTTATGGCAACCAAGCAGGCGAGGGTGGTTTGTATATGCCTTTTGGCCCCTTCTTGGTGCTAGCAGGCGGTTTGGTCTATATCTTGGGCTGGCGCAATATCTTGTCGCCTTTGGGTTTAGCTTAAGGGTTTGATGCAAGCGCGTATTCCCCGCATAGGCCTGACCGGTGGCATAGGCAGCGGCAAAAGCACAGTGGCCAATATATTGCGCGATTTGGGCGCGGCGGTGGTGGATGCTGATGCCATTGCCCGCAGCGTAAGCGATCAAGGCGGCTCGGCAGTGCCAGCCTTGCTGGCGCGTTATGGTGCGGCCTTCGTCACCCCCGCTCATGGCTTAAATCGCCCCGCTATGCGCGATATGGTGCTGAAAAATCCGCAGGCACGACAAGAGTTAGAGCACATCCTGCGCCCCTATATTTTGCAAGGGATAGCCGATGCGGTTGAGCTTGCCGAGCAACAAGCTGACACCCAGGCTGTGGTGCTGGATATTCCACTTTTGGTGGAAAACTTGGAACAGTGGCGGCCACATATCGATACGCTTTGGGTGGTTGACTGCCCGCCAGAGCTGCAAATCTCGCGTGTACTTGCACGCCCCAGCAGTCAAGGCTGGAGTCAAGCGCAGGTGCAAGCCGTATTGGCGGTGCAGGCCACGCGTGCGCAGCGCCAGCTTGCAGCCGATGTAGTGCTGGATAACGGCGCAGCGATTTCTTTAGTGGATTTACGCCGTCAAGTGCAGC
>CAZSPW010000002.1:4423-17626 GCA_964608575.1 uncultured Burkholderiaceae bacterium
TGGCAAGCAATAACTGGCAAGCAATAACTTCAAGGCAATAACTGGGTAACAATACGCGCTCAATACCAGCTCCCAGACGAGATAGACTATGAATCGCGACCATTTGCACCACTTGCGTAAAGACTATGCGCAAGCCGTTTTGCTAGAAAGTCAAGCGCCCAGCAGCCCCTACACCTTATTTAAAACTTGGCTGGATCAGGCTTTAAGTGCGCAAATCCCTGAGCCTAATGCCATGACTTTGGCCACCGTAGGCAGCGATTTACGCCCCAGCACGCGCATTGTGTTGATCAAAGAGTTGGATGAGCGCGGCATCGTTTGGTACACGCACTACAGCAGTCGCAAAGGCCAGCAGCTAGCTGGCAACCCACAAGCAGCCTTGCAATTTCATTGGGTCGAGCTAGAGCGCGTAGTGCGGATTGAGGGGCGCGTGGAGCGCGTGTCTGCGGCGCAAAGCGATGCCTATTTTGCAACCCGTCCCAAAGCCAGCCAAACTGGCGCCTGGGCTTCGCCGCAAAGTCAAGTGCTGCAACAAGGGCGCTCAGAGCTAGACGATCGTTTTCTAGCGCAACAGACGCATTTCGCCCAATCTGCCAGCGTGCCGCGTCCTGCTAGCTGGGGTGGATACCGCTTGGTGCCCGATTATTGGGAATTTTGGCAAGGACGCCCCAGCCGCTTACACGATCGCCTGTGCTATCGCCCAGCCGCTGATGGCTGGCAACTGGCGCGTTTAGCGCCCTAAGCATGGCCTTACTGCCGCCTTATTGATAGAGAAACCCGCTTATGACGACGCCCAAAAACACAAACACTGCGCGCCCAGCGGCAGTCAAACTGCCTGGCACAACACCAAGAAAAACAGCCAAAACAGTCGCGCGTAAAACCAGTGCAGCAAACAACAGCAGCGCCCCTAAGCGAGCTGCGCCCCATACCGCGCCAGATAGCAGCTTTGATGGTGTCGTCATCAAAAAATACCCCAATCGCCGCTTATACGACACCAGCAGCTCCACCTACATCACCCTTGTGGAAATCAAAGCCATGGTGGTGGCGCACAAAAAATTTGTGGTGCTCGATGCCAAAACTGGCGAGGACTTAACGCGCAGCATCTTGTTGCAAATTATTTTGGAAGAAGAGTCTGGTGGCCTGCCTTTGTTCAGCGCGCAAAGCCTATCTAACTTGATTCGCTTTTACGGCCAGGCTACACAAAGCGTTATGGGGCGCGCACTAGAGAAAAACTTTCAGGCCATGATGGAGATGCAGGCGCGTATGCAAGAGCAAAGCAAAGTCCTCAGCCCCGATGCTTGGGCGCAAATGATGAACCCGCAATCGGGTGTGATGCAAAACTTCATGGGCAGTTATGGCGAGCAATCGCGCAACATCTTGGCGCAAATGCAAGAGCAAATGCTCAAGGCATTTCAACTAAAAAAATAAGAGCTGCTCAGGCAGTTTTGGCGGCCTAAAACGCCAAAAACATGCTTAAAAATAACGAGAATCTTCGCCCTATGTTCAAACTCCTTTGCTTCCTGCGTTCAGCCATTCATATGTTATGGATGGGTATTACCGTAGTGCCTTTTGCTTGTGCCATTTTGTTGGCAGCCCCTTTTGCCTCGAAAGCCTTTTTGTACCGTATTGCGCGCACTTGGCTCCATCATGTGGTGGTTAGCTTGCGCTGCATTTGCGGTGTGCAGTGGCGTATTCAGGGCATGGAAAACATCCCGCTTGAAGGCGTGGCTCCTGTGATTTTGGCCAAACATCAATCGACTTACGAAACCTTTTTGCTGCCCGCCATCTTGCCGCGGCCGATTGCCTATGTGTATAAAAAAGAGCTGAACTGGGTGCCATTTTTTGGCTGGGCGATCGCACAGCTCGATATGGTGCATATCGACCGCAAACAGGGCAGGGCAGCATTCCGTAAAGTGACGGAAGAAGGCGGGCGCATCATGGCCGGTGGCGTCAGCGTGGCCATGTTTCCCGAAGGCACGCGCATCCCGCGCGGGCAAGTGGGCGAATACAAAACAGGCGGCACGCGCCTGGCGCTGGCTACGGGTAGTGACCTGGTGCCCATCGCCATCACCTCTGCGCGTTGCTGGCCGCGCAAAGGCTTTATCAAATATCCGGGCGTGGTGGATGTCTCGATTGGCGCGCCCATAGCCGCTGTCAAAGGCCAGTCTGCCGATGCGCTCATGGCGCAGGTGCAAGGTTTTATCGAAGGCGAAATGCGCCGCCTAGATCCTGAAGGTTTTGCCGCTTAAGGGCTGTTTTCAGTATGAGCAAACAGCAACAGCAAAGCGCAAAGTGGCTGTTTTGGGCTTTGCCCTTGGCGGCGCTATTGGGCTGCACTGGCGTGGGCATGGCCGCTTATGCCAGCCACGGTCTGGGTTTTATCGCCGATTTGGCGCAGCGCGAAGCCGCGCGCGCCAGTTTGCACAGCGCGGTGCAGATGCAGTTATTTCATGCGCCCGTACTTTTGGTTTTGGGGCTGTGGGGCGCGGCGCGCCAGCGCAGCCATGGGGCTTTGTGTTTGGCCGCGGCGCTGTTTGCGCTGGGCGTGCTGCTGTTCAGTGGGTTGATTTATCTGCGCGTCTTCACAGGTTTTAGTGGCTTGAGCCAGCTCGTGCCTGTAGGCGGCATGGCTTTAATGGCGGGCTGGTTGGCGCTGCTGCCTGCGGCTTGGGCTTTGCGTCCAAGCTGAGTGCAGCCCCCAGCCTGTTGCCTTGGCTGGGTTTAATCGGCAATTTCTTCGTAAGGCTGAGGCAGCCCCAGGCTGAGCATCAAAAAGCCTTCCGTCATTTCCATTTCCTCGGCATCGGCCTCGCTGGTCTCATGATCCCAGCCTTGCGCGTGCAGCAGGCCGTGGAGGATGAGGTGGGCGTAATGCTCGCGTATGGGTTTGCCCAGTGCCTTAGCCTCAGCCGCCACTACAGGGGCGCACAGCACAATATCGGCGGCCAGATGCGGCGCAGTTTGATAATCAAAAGTCAGCACATTGGTGGCGTAGTCTTTGCCGCGGAATTGCAAATTCAGCGCCTGCCCCTCGGCTTTAGTGACCACGCGCAGGGTGATGGTGGCGCTGTGTACGCTGGGCGCGAGTGCGTGCTTGACCCAGCGGCGGATACGGGCGCTGCCCACTTCTTCAAAATGGCTGGGGCAGCTCGCCCATTGAATATCTAAATCCAAATCTAGGGTCTGGGGCAGGTTTTTTTTGCTATTCATAAATGAGCTGCTCAGGCAGTTTTGGCGGCTTAAAAGCCCAATTTGGTACTAAAAATCAGGCCGCAGCTTGGCGCTGCAATTTGGAATAGCGGTGTACCTCGTCCACCAGCGCCTTGACCGCTTCGGGTGGGGTGTATTGGCTGATGCCATGCCCTAGATTGAAGATATGGCCGCAGCCGCGCTCCGCCCCAGGCTGGGCGATATGTGGCGCGCCAAAGTCATCTAGCACGGCGCGCACCTGTTGTTCAATCGCAGACGCGGGGGCAAACAGCACATTCGGGTCGATATTGCCTTGCAGCGATTTATCGTGCCCTTGCAGCACTTGGCGCGCGGTGCGCAGCGATACCGTCCAATCCACGCCTAGCGCGTCGCAATCCATATCGGCCATGCGCCCCAGCCACAGGCCGCCGCCTTTGGTAAACACGATGCGCGGCACAGGCTGGCCATCTACGCCGGTGCGCTTGAGTTGCGCCAGCACGCGCTGGGTGTAATGCAGGCTGAAAGCGTCAAACTCGCGCGTGGCGAGCACACCGCCCCAGCTATCAAAAACCATCACCGCTTGCGCGCCAGCGTCGATTTGCGCATTCAAATACGCCGCTACGCTATCGGCATTCACGGCCAAAATTTGGTGCATCAAATCAGGGCGCGCGTACATCAAAGATTTGACTTGGCGGTAATCGTCTGAGCCGCCGCCCTCGACCATATAGCAGGCCAGCGTCCACGGGCTGCCGCTAAAACCAATCAGCGGCACGCGCCCATGAAGGGCTTTACGGATGCTGGTGACGGCATCAAACACATAGCGTAGCTTGTCCATATCGGGCACGGCCAGGGCTTTGACGGCGGCTTCATCACGCACATGCTTGGCGAATTTGGGGCCTTCGCCCTGCTGGAAAGTCAGCCCCAGCCCCATGGCGTCGGGTACGGTCAAAATGTCGCTAAACAAAATCGCCGCGTCCAAGTCGTAGCGTTCCAGCGGTTGCAGCGTGACTTCGGTGGCGTAATCCACATTGGTCGCCAGCCCCATAAAGCTGCCAGCCTTGGCGCGGGTGGCGCAGTATTCGGGTAGGTAGCGGCCAGCTTGGCGCATCAGCCACACGGGGGTGTAATCGGTTTGCAGGCCTTGCGCAGCGCGCAAAAAAGTGTCGTTTTGGAGGGGGGCAAAAGCAGATGCAGTCATAGGCGGGCATTATCGCCCGTCTTGCTGCCTAGGCTAGGCAGTCATCGGGCTGGCATAGCGATAAATAGCGAACAAGCCTGGCCCGCGCAGCATTGCTATAATTTAAATCATGATTTTTTATAGTGTTTTTGGCATTTTAGGCCGAAAAAACTGCCTGAGCAGCTCACTTTTTATAGATGATTTTGGG
Organism: uncultured Burkholderiaceae bacterium; assembly: GCA_964608575.1. Taxonomy (GTDB): domain Bacteria; phylum Pseudomonadota; class Gammaproteobacteria; order Burkholderiales; family Burkholderiaceae_C; genus JAMIFN01. Next base: position 8,995 of record CAZSPW010000002.1, read on the forward strand.
TGTTTTTAGGCGATATTTTTAGCCGATGTTGAAGCGGCAAACAGCCCCGCTAAATCCTTTTTCAGCACTTTCTGCATGGCATTGCGCGGCAGCGCCTGTGTGCTGATATGCCAGTGGCTGGGCACTTTATACGCGGGCAGCAGCAGGCGGGCGTGTTCTAGCAGTTCTTGTTGCAAAGCCGCGGCATCTGGCGCTGCCTTATGCAGCACCACTACGGCGGCGACGGATTCCAGGCTAATCGGATCGGGCAGGGGCAGCACGGCTACCTCGCGCACGGCGGGGTGGGTCGCCAGCGCGGCCTCGACCTCGCTGGCGGCGATTTTTTCGCCGTGGCGGTTGATGACTTCTTTGATGCGGCCAGGAATATAGAGGTAATGCTGCGCATCGACATAGCCCCAATCGCCCGTGTGCATCCAGCCGCCGCGCAGGGCTTGTGCGCTTTCTTCTGGGCGCTGCCAATAGGCGCGCATCAGGGTGGGGCCGCGCAGACAAATTTCGCCCGCTGCGCCTATGGGTTGCACTTGCCCGCTTTCATCCAGAATTTGCACTTGCATGATGGGTGAGACGATGCCGCTGGCGGCCATATTGGCCATAAATACATCGCCCGATGCGCCTGCGCCCGCACCGCCAGTCTCCGTCATGCCAAAGCCTGTGCCGCACAAGGTGTTGGGCATTTTTTCGGCCACAGCCTGCTGCAGGGCCGGCGGCACGGCGCTGCCGCCAAAGCCTAAGGCACTGAGCGAGGCGGTGATTTCAGCTCGGTCAAAATCAGGCAGCGCCATGATCTGCGCAATCATGGTGGGTGCGGCGCTGATGCTGGTGACTTTTTCGCGGGCAATCAGCTCCAGCGCAGTGGCGGGGTTCCAGCGCGGCAGTAAGACCAATTTGCGCCCGTTTTTCAGGGTGCTGAGTACCTGCGCATACAAGCCGCTGACATGGAAATAGGGCACGCAGCTCAGTAGGCAAGGCGGTAGGGCCGCAGCCACGATTTTCTGCAAAGCCACGGGGGACGATAGCGCGGCGAAAGCGCCGATGTATTCAAGGTTGTAGAGGGCTTGGCATACGGCATCATGCGTGAAGACCGCGCCTTTGGGCAGGGCGGCCGAGCCTGAGGTGTAAACGATGAGGGCATCGTCCTCGGCGCTGCGCGTCACGCTCAGGGGTGCAGCCGCTGCATCAGCGGCAGGGGGCAGTAACACCCGCAAACCCTGAGTTTGGCAGTCTGCAGGCAAGTCGCTTTCGCCCAATAAAACGATGGGGCAGGGCTGCCACAGTTGGGCTAAATCTGGCTGCTGCAAGGCTTGCACCAGGGCTGCCAGCCGCGGGCGGTCGCAAAACAGCAGGCTGGGCGCGAGTTCGGCCAGGGTTTGCAAGCTGTCGCGCGCCGTGTTCATGCTGTTGAGTGGCGCAGCCACCGCGCCCGCATAGGCGCTGGCGGCAAAAGCGGCTATCCATTCGGGGCTGTTGGCCGCCAGTAAGGCGACGCGGCAGCCTGCGGCCAGTTGCAAATCTTGAGCCAGCCAATGCGCCCAAGTATCGGCATGGTGGAAAAACTCAGCATAAGTCCACACGCGCGGCGCTGGCGGCAGCGTGCCGCTGCTGTTGTTCCAGTAGTGGATGAAGGGTTGCTGCCCATAAGCGCGGCCTGCATCGAGCCAAGCTGTCAATCGCGTTGGCGCTAGCGCAAAGCGCTGGCCTTGGCTGCCATCGGCGTAGCGATGGGCTTGCAAAGCAAAGGGCGCTTGCGGATGGCAAAGCTGAGCTTGCGTTTGGGCTGCACGGGCGGCTACATCACCGCTGCTTGAGACTGAGGATGCTTGCATAAGAGCCGATTTTATGCACGCGCGCCAAGCGTTTGATTGCACAGGGCGGAAAAACAGCGCAAAAAAGCAGCAATAAGTAGCTAGCAGCCTGCTGCGGAGCGTTGCGGCGCATGACTTTATTTGCTTTGCGGCGGGGGCGTGGGCACAATGGCTAGACCTTTTTTACCTTCCCGAATAGCCCGTGTCTGCTTTCTCTACTTTTGGCTGGTTTGCGCGCTTATGGCGCTGGTTTACCCATATTGGGCGCGATTCCATCATTTACCCCACGGCTGAGCGCATCCGTTTTTTTGCGCTGGGCAATATATGGGGTTTGTTGGGGCTGTTGGCTTATTACGCCGTAGTGGGCGCAGAGCTTGATATTTGGTTGGCTGAGGCACTGGCCTTGGTGTTGGTGCTGATTTTGTGGTTGCTCAATCGCCGTCACCCTTATGGGCGTTTTCCCCATCTGGGGTTTTATGCCATTGTGATTTGGTACATCTTGGCGATGGCTAATACATGGTGCTATATGGTCGATGACTACAGCCGTTTTCGTTTGGTGATTTTGCTCATCACCGTCAGTATCTACTATTTAATGGCGGAATGGTGGCATGTGGCTTTGGGCGGCTTATTGACACTGGTATGCGCCTATGTGCTGGCGTTTTTCTTCAAATGGCCGCCACAGTACCCGCAGCTGGGTGACTTTGTGATTTTGCTGAGTACGCATGTCGTTTGGCTGGGGTTTTCTTTAAGCGGGCGCAGCAAACGCGAAGCGCGTCTGCGCGATACCCAAAGTTTGGTGCGCTATATCCAACGCGGCTTGCAGCCTGGCTTGCAAAACCTCGAGGCCGTCATGCCCGAGTTGCGCTATGCCCTAGCGCAAGCGCAGCAACCAAGCGAAGCACCAAACCAAAACCAAAACTTAGGGGCTATAAGCCGTATTCAAGGCATAGCCAAAAGGCTGCAAAACAATACCATTGCCCTAGAGGATTATTTGGATTTGCAATGTGTTAACGCCAGCTTCCATGCTTTGGAGGGGCGTTTACAGTTGCTCCATGCTGCTGCTTTGGTGCAAGAGGTGGTGGATGCTTATCCCTATACCAGTGATCGCTACAAAGCCGCCGTGCGGCTTCATATCAATGCCGATTTTGCTTTTGTAGGGGTGCGTGAGCAATGGCTTTATGTGTTGCGCAATGTGTTGGATAACGCTTTAACTGCGGTCTTTCGCTTGGGTTTGCGCCCCCAAGTCGGTGATGTCGAGATTTATATTGATACGCATGCCGATACGCACGCTGAGGCAGGTATGGGCGATATCCGCTTTGAAGATAGAGGTATTGGCATTGCCGCGCAGTATCTGCCTGATGTGTTCGAGCCTTTTAGCTCTTGGGGGAAGTTTGCAGGTTTGGGGCTGGGCTTGCCTTATTGCAAAGCCGTGGTTGAAAGCGTGGGCGGGCACATTTCGGTGCGGTCTGAGCGTGAGCAAGGCTGTAAGGTCAAGATTAGCCTGCCTATTGTTCGGGGGCCGCAATGAATAAGCCAGCGCAATTACATTCCCGTTTAGATTTTGCGCAGGAGCCTACACCGCGCGGCTGCTGGGCGCGTTTGTTACGCCAGTTGCAATTGCAACTTTTGCTGACTTTTTATCCCCACCCCGATTCGTTTTTTTATCCCACGCGATTGCGCGTCTTGTTGGCAGCGATAGTGGTGCTGCTAGGCACTGCATTTTTGGGATATTACTGGTGGGATACCAAGCACCTTATTGCGCACTATGACAAAGGACTGGAGGCATTGGCGGCGCTGGCGCTGTTGGTGCTGGTGCAGGTGCTGTGGCAGCCCATTCCTAAGCTGAAAACTACTTGGATTTTTCCTGTATTTCTGTGGTTTTGCTTGCCTGTATTTTTCTTTTTGGATTATTTATGGATGGCGGGGCGTTGGCCTTCGTTAGAGTATCTCTGCGTGATGCTGCTGCTCTACAGCAATTTATTGCATTGGCGCGTAGCCGCTTTGGGGCTATTGACAGCAGCCTTAGCTAGCGCCTTGGTGTTTCAGTTGCTGGGTGGGCAATGGTTTTACCCCGCGGCACTGGATATTTTTGGCTTGGCTTTGGCTGTACTGGGTGGCTTGGCTAGTTCTTACACTTTTGGTCGCGCTGATAGTTTGCGCTATGCACAAAGTGCGCGGGTCGTGCGCATTGTGGGCAAACGCTTAGAGGCCGCTTTTGGTGTGCAACTGGCCTTGAGTGAGGCGCTACGCCACGAAGCCCGAGAGAGCAAAGATGCCGAGATTCAAGCGCGTTTGGCCGAAGTGGTGCAACGCCTTGACCTGCGCGCCAATCTGACACGAGCCAAACTGCAAGAGATAGAGACAGAAGTAGGACAAATGCAGATTGTGGGCGTTAAGTTGCTGCAGGTGGCGCGTCTGTGTCCCGCTGTTTTGCGCGAATTAGAAGATGCCTATGGCTGGTCAGCAGAGCAGCTCAAACGCGATGTACGCTGGCTTGAAGAGCCCGCTGGTTTGGTATTGCAAGGCGTTTGGATGGAAACGGTGCAGCTTTTGGCTAGTGTTTTGGCGCTATTGTTGCGCCATGCTGAGGATGCCCAAGGTGGTGCGCCGCCGCTACTAGCGCGCTGGGATCAAACGCCCAGTGGCGTGCGCTTGTCTATTGGTAGCCAAACCGATGCGGCTGCTTTTCAAACGGTTTTTGAGGCCGAGCACAGTAAACGGGGTGCAGCAGAGCATTGGGCATGGGCCGAGCGCCTATTGCCCGCTTACAGCGTATACATCATGAAAAAAATGGGTGCCAGCTTGCAATTGCACACAACCGCGGGTGGGCGGGTACATAGCCTGCGCATGACTTGGCCACGCCCTGATTTATTGCAAAACCGTTTAACGGGCTATCGGCCTTTGAGTTTGATGCAGATGTATCAGGATCATTTGAATTAAAGCGCAAGGGCTGGCAGGCAAAGATGCGCAGCTAGCCCATGAAAAAAGCCGCCAAGCCAGCGGTTGTGGCAAAGCGGCTTGTTTTTGCCCTAGGGGCAGCCAGCGATTTAAATGCCGCGCATCATGGCGTAGCGATCGCGATGAAACACGCCATCGCCCAAGAGTTGGCTCAGCACGCGGCCGCGTTTCAAGAAGAGGCCAATATCTAATTCATCGGTTACGCCTATGCCGCCGTGCAGTTGTATGGCTTCGTTGAGCATTTTTTCCGCTAAATCGGAAGTTTGTTGTTTGGCCAAAGACGCCAAAATAGCAGCTTGCTTGTCTTTAGCATCTAGTGCGGCTAAAGCCATGGCCACGCTGCCTTCGGCTAATTGCAAATCAACAAATAAGCGTGCGACGCGGTGTTGCAAAGCCTGGAAGCTGCCAATAATCGTGCCAAACTGCTGGCGCTCTTTCATGTATGCAATGGTGCGATCGAAGGCTTCTTTGCAGATCCCCAACAGCTCGGCTGCTAGCATGATGCGGCCTTGGTCTAGGGCAGTGTTCAGCGGCATAAAGCCCGCGTCGATTTGGCCTAGCAAGGTCGCTGGCGTGTTGCTGAAACTGATTTTGGCAGCATTGCGGCTGTCTAGCATTTTGGTGCGTGTGACTGCTACGCCAGCGGCTTGGGCATCCACCAAAAATAGGCTGATGCCCGCCATGGCCTTAACGGGGTTGGCGGAATTTTCGCCGCTGGTGCGTGCTGCCACAATGAAGTGGGTGGCGACATGGCCGTCTTGCACCAACACTTTGTTGCCGCTGAGTTGGTAGCCTTCGCCGGCTTTTTCTGCCTTTGTGTCGATTTGTAGTGGATGGTGGCGTGGGTTCTCGTCAATAGCCAAGGTGAATAAAGCCTCGCCGCCAATAATGGCAGGCAGCCACTGCGCTTGTTGCTCGGCACTGCCTGCTGCCATGATGGCGCCACCGCCTAAAACTACAGATGAGAGTAGGGGCAGGGCGGAGAGATTGCGCCCCGCTAGTTCAAAAATCGCACCCAGGCCTTTGTAACCAAAATCGGGCAGGCCACCGTGTTCTTCGGGGAAGATGGCCGTGGTCCAGCCCATCTCCACTACCTCTTGCCAGAGTGCGCGGTCAAAACCATCGGCGCTGCCCTCGTCGCGCAGCTGGCGCAGGGCAGCAACAGGGGCTTTGTTCGCCAAGAACTCTTGTGCGCTGTCTTTGAGTTGGCGTTGTTCGTCGTTCAAGATGGTGATCATCTGCAAAACTCTCTTTAATTTTGATAGCTGCTCAGGCAGATTTGGCGGCCTGAAATGCCAATTTAATACCTAAACTAAGTCTTCGTCATGGCCAGCGTAAGCGAAGCAATCCACTGCTGCAATTGCGACTCTTTTAGGTCGATTGCCGCGCGTCGCTACGCTTCTCGCAATGAGGAAAACGGTTTACCCCTTCACCCCGCCGTAATCGGGCAGACCGAGCACGCGCTTGGCGATGATGTTGAGCTGAATCTCGCTGGCGCCGCCAGCTATCGTCACACTTTTGGCTAGCATCCATTGTTTGGTGATTTCTTCACGCTCTTGCGCCTCGGGGCTGGTGGCATTTTCGTCTTGCCAGCCTAGCGCGTCTGCGCCCAAGCCCTTCATGATGACTTCGTACTTTTGCACTTCCAACTCAGACTGCACCAGCTTCATGATGGAAGCGACGGCGCTGACATCTTGCCTGGCCAGCATTTCTTCCTTCATCTTCATGGCGGTCATGCCAAAGGCGTGGAAATCCATCAGCGATTTGGCCAGCTGATCGCGCAGCACGGCGGTTTCGGCGCGGCCACGGTTGGCTTCGATCACGGGCTTTAACACCGCCAGCGCGTCATGGCTGGGCTTGGCGCCTTCGGCAAATTTGCTCATGGCGGCGCGTTCGTGCTGCAGCAGGGCTTTGGCTACGGTCCAGCCCTTGTTCTCGCCGCCTATCAATTGGCGTTTGGGCACGCGCACATTGTCAAAAAACACTTCGCAAAAAGAGGATTTGCCGCTGATCAGCTCAATCGGCTTGACCGTAACGCCAGGCAGTGTCATGTCGATCAGCAGCAGGCTAATGCCTTCTTGCTTTTTGCTGTTATCGGTGCGCACCAAGGCGTACATCCAGTCGGCTTTGTCGCCATAGCTGGTCCAGATTTTGCTGCCGTTGACGATGTAGTCATCACCATCGGGTACTGCTTGGGTTTTCAGGCTGGCCAAATCGCTACCAGCGTTAGGTTCGCTAAAGCCCTGGCACCAACGCACCTCGCCGCGCATCATGGGCACCAGATGCTCCAATTTTTGCTCGTGCGTGGCAAAGTCCAACATGGCCGGGCCTATCATCCAGACGCCTAAGTTGTATTGCGGGGCGCGGCATTTCAAGCGTGCCATCTCTTGCTCGACTATGCGGGCGCGTTTGGGATCTAGCCCGCCACCGCCATATTCTTTGGGCCAATTGGGGGCGAACCAGCCTTTGTCACGCATGCGCTCGAACCAGATTTTTTGGTCTTCGCTGATAAATTGCATCTGCTTGCCTGACCACAATACCGACTCTTCGGTAATGGGCTGGCGCATAGAGGCCGGGCAGTTGGCTTCAAGCCAAGCGGCAGTTTCTTGGCGGAATAGGTCTAAATCGTCGCTCATGCGGCAAGTCTCCGAGGCTGGCGGGAAATGATCGAAATGCCGATTGTAGGCAGCGCATGGCCTCTTAAGGCTAATTGATTTGTGTGAGAGCTGGAAAAAAGCAGTCAGGCTAATAGCCCAGTTATTGATGTAGCGCTGTGGGCTTGCGGGCTAGGTTTTACCAGTTGATTGTCTGCTGGACACTTTTGGCAGCGTAGCGAGCAGCACCTAGATTACCGATTTGGCGATCGAGCACCATGTAAATAAAAAAACCAGGTTTGCGCTCAATGAAAGCGACCAGGTGGTAGCGTGTTGCGCTGCTGATCAGGATATCTTCTACCTCTTCTTGGATATTTAAATGCTTAACACCATGCAATTTGCTGCGCAGCACGCCTGTGTTGATATTGGCTGCTATTTCTAAGCCGTCAGCACTGCCTGTTTTGCCAAGTACTTTGCCTGTGTTGCCATCGATCACCGCTGCTGCCAATGTGCCATCTAAAGCAATGAGTGTGGCAAGTGTAGAACTGATATTCGACATGAATAAAGAACTCCTATGATGGGCAATGAACGGTTATGCGAGCCATGTTTGATAAAAGCCCTTAGATTTCATTTTGTGTGTTTGTGACAACTTTGCGAAGGACAGAAGTCACGCTTGACCTGGATTTCGAATCCAAAAATGTAAGGTTTTGTGGTTTTTATCGTTTGAGCATGAGACTTTTTAAGCGGCCTTTCTATGCATACTCAAAGCGTGCGCGCAAAAAAAACGCCGCGATTGCAGCGCAGCGTTGAGATAGAAGTGTTAGATGCTTAAAGTGGCTTGAATTTCATTGGCTTTATAGCGCGCCATGGCCAAATTGGCTTTGGCTTTATCTAGAACGGTATAAACAAACAGTCCTTCTTTGGCTTTAATTAGGGTGATGATGTGGTATTGGTTGTCGAGGGTGATGAGCATATCGTCGATCCCGCCGGCTAATCCCAGGGCACGCATGGTTTTGAGCTTTGCACGCACCACTTCTGTGTTGCCTGCAGCGGCAATCTCTAAATTGATGCCTGTGCCAGCCTTGCCCAGTAGCATACCGCTGTTAGCATCTACTACGGCAGCAACGATGGCACCATCGAGTTGCATCAAGGCTTGGAGACTGTCATTGATGTTGGCCATATTTTCTTTCTGAATTTGTTAGTAAAAAACGAAGCATCGCCTATATTTTTCAAAGGCGTTTCCATTGTAAGAAGGAAGCAACTATGGTCTTAATAGCG
>CAZSPW010000002.1:17726-38160 GCA_964608575.1 uncultured Burkholderiaceae bacterium
CCTTTAAATGGCCAGCTTCCCTTGTGCTTCATTGGCTTTATAGCGAGCCATAGCCAAGTTGGATTTGGCTTTATCCAGTACGGTATACATGAATAAGCCCTCCTTGGATTGCACCATCGTGATGATGTGGTACTGGGTGTCGAGGGTGATCAGGATGTCCTCAATATGCCCATTCAGCCCAAGTGCCTTCATGGTTTTAATTTTGGCGCGTACCACTTCGGTATTGCCTGCGGCTGCGATCTCCAAGTTCAGGCCAGTGCCAGCCTTGCCCAGTAGCATGCCGCTATTGGCATCTACTACGGCAGCACACATGGCGCCATCGAGGGTTAGTAGCTCAGCCAGGGTGTCATTAATATTAGCCATGGTGCGTATCCTTTCGTGCAAAAAATGCAATGGGTTGATTTTTCAAATTTCAATGGTGAAGTGGTAATCAAGACATTTATAGTGGTATGCAAAACTCCAAAAAGGTGAGTGAAAATTCTTTCAGTACAAGAATGAGGCGCGTGGCCTAAAGGGAAGAAGTAGTAGATTGAATTTCTTTAATGGTCTCGCGCGCTAGATACAGGGTTTGTGCTAGCACCGTATTTTTACTGGCCGTGATGCTTAGAACCATAGGGAAGTCTATGTGACTGATATCTAGCAAAATGACATAGCCATCTTCCGCCTCTAGGGTTACGACTTTTTTGCTTCCGATATGACTCTCGTCAGCTACAACCACGCCTAAGGCAGAAAATGAGCTAGCCATAGCCGCAACTTTGTTGGCGTCCACATCAATAATTGCGCGATAAGCAATAGGAAAGCCGTCGACGCTAGCGACAAGCAAGGCGTTGACACCTGAGAGTTTATTGAACAGAAGATCTATTGCGCTTTGCGCTTTTTGAGCCAACTCGAGAGGAATTTTGATTTGTTCGTCCATGTATTTTGCAGAAAAAAGTAGCGGGGTAGGCTGACTTGAGCCTAGGCTGCTGTTTTGGCCTCGAACTGCATTAAAAGCAGCTCTACGATGTTGATCACTTCATCAGGGTTGCGCACATCGGCGGCGATAACAGGGGTGTTGATTCCTTTGTCAGCCAATAGTTGGCTGTATTCATCTAGGCTTGGGACAGGGTGGTTTTCAGTGCGACCGACAGCAATGATGCAGCCAGCTCGCGCAATCAATTCGGTAAAGCTGCTCAGGTAGCCGCTAAGATCGGCTAGTGGATCGGGGCGTGAGTTGTCTACCAAAATAATCAAGCCCAATGCACCTTTGGCTAATACCTTCCACATAAAAGCAAAACGCTCCTGCCCTGGGGTGCCGTAAATGCGTAATTTGTCGCCGCCGTCTAGGCTCAATTCGCCGTAGTCTAGGCCGACGGTGGTGGTGAGCTTGCTGTTTGATGTGTCATTGTTTTGCACATCAGTCATGAGTGGGGGCACTTCGCTGATAGCGGCAATGGCTGTGGTTTTGCCCGATCCCATGGTGCCCGTGATCAGAATTTTGTATTCGTTCATGTGCTTGTTTTGCCCAAAAAACCGAGGCGAGCGCGGATGCGATTAAAGAGGCTGGACCCCATATTGTGGGCGGCCGCTGCGTTGGTGCTCATGCTGGGCGCAGCCATTAAGCGCACTGCTGGGCTGGCACCTGCGCTAGAGGCTAAACCAGGCGCGCTTGGGGTGCTGCCAGGCGCGGCTATGTCTAGGCAGCGACTATCACTGAGTTTGCCAATGAACTGGCGACAGTCACCTAGAGGCAAGCTGGTTTTTTCTGCAAGCTGACTGGAAGTTAAAGATTTACCTGTCAGAACGGCGGCGGCGCGCATATAGCTGCGATTGTTACCAATAACGCCAGCTGGCGGCCAAGTTTTGAGTTTGTAGAGTTGGCCGCTTACTGGGGTGTCCTCATGGCTACTGCTGGGGGGTAAAAAGTCCAAGTTGTAGATGGAGGGTTGTAGGCTATTGGCATCTTCAGGGTAGCGCGTTTTTTGGTGCAATACCGTTTGTGTAACGCTGAATAAAAGTTTGGCTACCAGGGGGAAAACCAAGGGCAAGTCTAGGTGCAGATTTTGTTTTTTTGGGCCATCACCGATGCTGATGAAAACTTGCCCAGCACGAGGATAGAACGCGTCGCTATCTGCAGCTTCACCTAAAAAAAATACATCAGCCCTGGTGTGCTCATTGGTATTGGTTACAGCGTGCCAAGTGCAGTTCAAACTTTTTTCGCTCAGGAGCAGCATGGCACGCAAAACGGTGCTTTGGCTGGTGGCTAAGCCTGCAATGGTGTAAGTTATCTGATTCATCTGAACCTCCGTGCGCTATGGCGCACTTTCTTACAGATGCGCCGCAGTTTGCAGGAATTCTAGATAAATATGGAGAAGAAATCCCGATCTTTAGTGCAAAAGGCCTAGGTGTTTTCTCTAGTTCGATCGGACTAATTTTTGTTGATGGTCAAAAAAGATAAGCAGCTGACTGCTTTGACAGCCAATCTCTCATGTGTTGTTCAAGTCGCTTGCATCTGATGCAGCATATGGGCAATGTCGTTGAGTTGTGGCTGACAAATATGCGCTACAAACCCGTATTGCATCGCAGTTTGCGCAATACGGGCATGGGTGGCGATGCATGGGGTCGCTTGGAAGCGTATTTCTGGGAGTGCCTGGTGTAAGTGCTCTACAGCTAATGAGCTGCTAAACAGCCAGATACTGCCATCTTGGGCGGCGCTGATCGCTAGCTCGGCTTGTGCCACCGTGATATTCGGAGCTTGGCGTTGATAAGTGATGAGCTCTTGCGCTTGAGCGCCTAGTTGTTGCACTTGTCGTGCCAGCCAATTGGGCTGCGCGGTTTGCCCTAAGTCACAGCCTTTGATGACCAAAATTTTTTGCTCAGGGTGTATGGGGTGGGTGTTTTGTAAGGTTTGCCAAAGGTGTTGTGTGTCTTGTGGGGTATCGGGGGCTGGGCAAGTGATGTGCTGCGACGCGATGCCTAGCTCTACCAATTGTTGCGCTGTTCCTGTGCCTGGGCAGAGCCAGCGCACGGGCGCTTTTTGTAGAGCATCGATGCCGTACCAAGCAAGCAGGCCGTCCAGAGCATTGCGGCTGACTAAAAAGATGGCGTTATATGCACTCAGTTCGGGCAGTAGCGGCGGGGGAGGCAGTAGTGTGATGTCGATGAGTGGCAGTAATGCGACATCAAAGCCCGCTTCTATTAAAGCGGTTTGCCAAGCCTGTGATTGCGGCGCAGGCCGAGTGAGGATGACACGGTTGTGGTTGCGTGAACTAGACATGGCAAGGCGGCACAGGGCGTAAAAAAGGCGGTAGAGATTTAGCGCGCACCTTGCGCCTGTAATTGCTGTGCGACTTCTAGCCCCAAGGCTTCTGCCGCTGTTAGATGCGTTAAATCAGTTGCTATAGCGATTTGTCCTTGGGCCTGGATGAGGGGGGCTTGCTGGCTGATATCCCCCCACGCTGCTTGTAAGTGGAGTTGACCATTTGCGATGGTGGCGTGTGCGGCCAGTGGCATGGAGCAAGAGCCGCCCATAGCGCGGCTGACGGCGCGTTCGGCTGCTGTGCATAGCCAAGTGGGGATATGCGCCAGAGTGGCGAGTGCTGCGCTCACTTCGCTGCGATTACTTAAAATTTCTATGCCCAGTGCGCCTTGGCCAGCAGCGGGGAGCATCTGTGCTGGGGCAAAAGCAGTGCGGATACGGCTTTCTAAACCCAAACGCTTTAAACCTGCAGCGGCCAGTACGATGGCGGCGTATTGCCCTTCGTCTAACTTGCGTAAACGGGTATCTAAATTGCCGCGCAAAGGCTCTATTTGCAAGTCTGGGCGCAGCGCCCGTAAGAGCACGGTGCGGCGCAAGCTGGAGGTGCCCACTACGGCACCCAGTGGCAAATCCTCAAGGCAGGTATAGCTAGGTGAGACAAAAGCATCACGCGGATCTTCGCGCTCCAGCACGCAGGCCAGTTCCATGCCTGCAGGTAAGTCCATCGGCACATCTTTGAGTGAATGCACGGCTAAATCGGCACGGCCATCTTGTAAGGCTGTTTCTAGCTCTTTGACAAATAGCCCCTTGCCCCCCACTTTGCTTAAGCTGCGATCGAGGATTTGGTCGCCCTGAGTCGTCATACCCAAAAGCTCAACAGTATGGCCTTGCGCTTGCAGCAGGCTTTGTACAAATTGGGCCTGCCATAGCGCTAGGCGGCTTTCACGGGTGGCTATAGTCAGTTGCAGGTGGTTCATACAAGGAATGAATATGCTATAAATGGAGTAGCTGCTCAGGCAGGTTTAACGGCCTAAAAGACCAAAAACCTTATAAATAATAATGCAGGGCAAGGCTGCTATTATCCCGATCTATGACTACACCCAATTTTCAAAGTTTGACGCAAATGGCAGATGCCGCACACCAGCCCGATGGCCGCCCTATTTCCGAGGTGATTCGCCAGCGTGTACAGGCCGCAGGACAGCGTTTTCACGCCAATGACAATATCAGTGCTTTCATCCAAGTGGGCGAACTCGGGACTTTGCTCGACGAGGTGACTGAAAAAATGCAAGCGGTGCTCGATAGCTTGGTGATCGATACGCAGAATGATCACAACACGGCCAATACGGCACGGCGTGTTGCGAAAATGTATGTTCAAGAAGTCTTTAAAGGGCGTTATACGCCCGCGCCCGCGCTAACGGAGTTCCCTAATGCTGAGCGTTTGAATGAGCTGATGATCGTCGGGCCCATCACCGTGCGTTCGGCTTGCAGCCACCACCTCTGCCCCATTGTGGGCAAGCTTTGGGTGGGCGTGATGCCTAATAAAAGCACAAATGTGATAGGGCTATCTAAATACGCGCGCTTAGCTGAATGGGTCATGGGGCGCCCACAAATTCAGGAAGAAGCGGTGATGCAATTGGCGGATTTGATCGAAGAAAAAACGCGCCCTAATGGCTTGGCCTTGGTGATGGAGGCGGAGCACTTTTGTATGGGATGGCGCGGCGTAAAAGACATGGATAGCCGCATGCTCAATTCGGTTATGCGTGGGGTTTTCCTCAAAGACGACGCATTGCGTAAAGAGTTTTTATCGCTGATTCCGCGTCGCCATGGCTAGTGATCAAGACAGGCTACGAGCGCAACGCACCCGCATCAAAGTCTGCGGCTTCACCCGAGAGGAAGATGTGCAGGCCGCCGTGGCTGCTGGCGTGGATGCTGTGGGCTTTGTGCTCTACGAAAAAAGCCCACGATTTGTTACGGCTGAGCGCGCCGCAGATTTGGCTCAGCACTTACCACCCTTTGTCAGCCCAGTGCTGCTTTTTGTGAATGCAAGCGCAGAAACGATAGCCAGCGCCCTGCGTGCATTGCCTCACGCTTTGGTGCAATTGCACGGTGATGAAAGCCCTGCATTTGCGGCCAAGCTGCAGCGCCCTTATATCAAGGCCGCGCGCTTGCCTTTGGATGCTGCTGAACATTTTGATTTGCCCAAATTTTGCGCTGATTTTGGCGATGCTCAGGGGATTTTGCTCGATGCCAAGGTCGAGAGCTTTGGTGGCAGCGGCTTGTCTTTTGATTGGGGGCGTATTCCTGCGCCTTTCCCGCACCACTTGCTACTCAGCGCAGGCTTGAAGCCTGAGACGGTAGGCGCTGCAGTGGCACAGTTGGCAAGCACTGCTGCGTCTTTTGCAGTAGATGTCAGCAGTGGTGTGGAAAGTGCGCCTGGGGTCAAGGATGCGGCCAAGATGCAGGCCTTTTGCCAAGCAGTGCGACAGGCCGACGCTGCGCGTGGTATCTAATTGGCGTGCTACGCATTTTGTTGCAGGCTGACAACAAGAGGCGAGACGGAAGGACAAGAGCAGAAAAACTCCAACTGGATTTAAGCCATGTTCTTACCTTGTAATGCTAAGCTATTGATGTGATAGGTCAGCACCTGCGCTTGGCAGGCGTTTGGCCTCGAGGAGTGCGGCATCAAAAAAACAGGAACAAGCTCCTCTTTAACTGTATTTGCACAAGGAATGATCTGTGAAGCATCAAGCACAATTTAAGCAATGGTTTAGCCCTGTTTCTAGCGCCGCGGCACTGGCTTTGCTGATGGCCGCTGGCAATGCCGCTGCCCTGGGCTTAGGCTCTATCCATGTGCGTTCGAATTTAGGCGAGGTGTTCAGTGCTGAGGTGGATATCAACGCTATCACTGCCGCTGAGGCCGAAGACTTGCGTGTAAATTTGGCTGACGCAGCAGCATACGAAGCGGCTGGTCTGGAGATGAGTACGGCGCTACAAGGCGCTAGCGTCACGCTGGAGAAAAGTGCGGACGGCCGCAGTTACTTGCGTATTCGCGGAAACAAACCCGTGAATGACCCTTTTATCGACCTCTTGATCCAAACTGATAATGTGCAAAGCGGTCGCGCCACGCGCGGCTATACGGTTTTGATTGATCCGCCTGCAGGCTTGGTCAAAGCCCCCAAAATCGCCCCCCCAGTTTTGCCGGTAGTAACGCAAGCGCCCCGAGTAAAAGCTGAGCCTATGCGTGACGCTAGTGCGGCAGTTACTGCCGAGCCTAGCTTGGCACCCACCCCAGCGCCAGCTCCTAAAGCCACTAGCGCTGCGCGCCCTGCAGCTGTCGATCAAACAGAGGGCAGTTTGCGCGTTGAGCGCGGTGCTACTGCCGGTGCCATCGCGCGCCAATTGGCTGCGCAGCAAAGTGTGTCATACGACCAAATGCTGGCAGCTTTACTGCGTCAAAACCCCGATGCGTTTATTGGCGGCAATGTCAATCGCATCAAGGCTGGAGCTGTGTTGCAAACGCCTAGCGCCGAGCAAGCCACCAGCGTGAGCCAGCAGGAAGCTAAACGCCAGTGGATGGCTTCGGGCAATAATTTCAAACAATATCGTCGCCGCTTAGCCCAGATGGATGGCGCGATGGTAGATGGCAGTGCAGGGCGCAGCAGCAGCGGTAGCGTTACTGGCGAAGCAACTGAGCAAGGCGGCTCTGCTACTGCGCGCGATAAGCTGACCTTGGGTAAGGCTGCGCGCAGCGGCCGCAACAGTGCCGAAGAACAGGCTGTGCGCAAACGCCACCGTGCAGAGTCTTCTGCTAGGCAAGCTGAGTTATCGAAAAATATCGAAGAGTTGAAAAAGCTCAGCGGCGTAGCTGAACAGCCAGCTGCAACGGCAAACCCGAAGAAAAATGCAGCAGGGGTTTCAGTGCCCGCGCCAATGCTCAGTGCTGAAACCCAAGCGCATAAGGCTGCGCCTACATCCGCGCCAACTATGGCAGCGACCTTCACCGCACAGCCTGCAGCGGCAGGCGTTACAGAGCCAATAGCGGCAGCTTCAGCAGCCGAAGGTCTTGCCAGTGCCGCAGAAGGCTTCGCGTCGGCACCACAGGATGCGGCAAGTGCCGCGTCTCTGAGCGCGAGCGCCCCTGTCGATGCGCAAGTCAGCACTCCAGAGCCAACGCCAGTGCCTAAAGCTGCGCCTGCGGTCTCTGATCCCATGGCTGAAAGCTCATGGATGGACAAGCTATCCGAATGGGCATTGCCCTTGGGTGGTTTATTGGGTGCAGCCGCCCTGGGTGGTTTCGCTTGGCTTTGGTTGCGCCGTCGCCAACAACAGGCAGAAGGTGCGGTCGATAGCGCCGCGTTTTTAGAAAGTAAATTAGAGGCTGATTCCTTTTTTGATGCCAGCGGCGGCCAGCGTATAGATACCTCTTCGCACACCAGTGGCATTTCATCTTCTATGGTGTATTCGCCTAGCCAGTTGGATGCCGCGGGTGATGTAGATCCCGTCGCCGAGGCGGGTGTATACATGGCCTATAACCGCTACGAACAAGCCGAAGATATATTAAAAGAAGCCATGCGCGTGACGCCATCGCGGGTGGCAATCTATACCACCTTGATGGAAATTTACGCCAAGCGCGGTGATTTGAAAGCTTTTGATGTGGTCGCACGCGAAGCCCACCACCTCACAGGCGGGCAAGGGGATGAATGGGCTAAAGCTTTAGAGCTGGGGCGTCAAACTGACCCATCCAACCCGATGTTTGCAAGTCATGCCGATGCGCCAGCAGTTGAAGACGGAGCTGGCCACGCGCCCGTGTTTGAGCGTCCTGCAGCCGCTGCTACTGCGCCCATGTCTTTGGAGCAGGCACAGGAGGCAGCCAAGATTGAAGCCGGCGATTTGGACATGGTGTTCCGTAATTCGGACTTCAAACTCTCGCAAAGCCATGAGCCATCAGCATCCATGCCTGCGCATCTAGAGACGACGCCGATGCAAATGGAAAGCGCCGCTGCCACGGCTGGTGCCGCTGCAGATCTATCTGCAGATGCACCTACCTCACATATGGATTTGAGCTTTGATTTGGATATCCCTGATGTTTCAGCCGGCAACTCGCAGCCAGCAGCGACAGGAGATATTCAGTTCACGGAGGCAGCACTGTCTGGACAAGCTCCTTTAACTGCGGACGAGCCACTGAAGTTTGATATGAGCGATTTGTCCTTGGATCTGAGCGATAGCACGGCGGCTACGGCGGCTGCGGCTACTGCGCCTGTCGAGGGGGGCGATCCCTGGCTGACTAAACTGGAGCTGGCGCGTGAGTTTGTTGCCTTGGGCGATAGCGATGGCGCGCGCGCTATGGCAGAAGAAATCATTGCCAACGCGCCTGCCGATGTGGCAGATAAAGCACGCGCCTTTATTGCCACTATGGTGTAGGTGACTGGGGCATTGAAAGAAGCACAGCGATTACAACGCATTGCCCTGGGATTGAGCTACCGTGGTGAAAACTACCACGGCTGGCAAAGCCAACTAGATGGGCAAACGGTACAAAACCAAGTGGAAAGCGCCTTAGGGCGCTTTTCTGCGCTGCGAGGCAATCCACGCATTGCTGTCCATTGCGCAGGGCGTACAGATGCTGGCGTACATGCTTTGCAGCAAGTGCTGCACTTTGATACGCCTTTGCAGCGCGCAGAGCAATCCTGGGTGCGCGGCGTCAATCGCTATTTACCAGCCGATATCGCGGTGCGCTGGGCGCGGGTAGTGCCACCTGCCTTTCATGCGCGTTCAGCTGCGCTGTCGCGTCGTTATGTGTATCTGCTGCTCGACTCGCCGGTACGCCCCTCTTTGGGGGCTAATCGGGTGGGGTGGTCACATCGCCCGTTAGATAGTGCTGCGATGCAGGCTGCAGCCAATCTCTTACTGGGCGAGCATGATTTCTCTAGCTTTCGCGCAGCGGCTTGCCAAGCGCTTAGCCCAATCAAGGATTTGACGCGTTTGCAGATTACACGCCAAGGCAGCTTGATTTTGTGCGAATTTGAAGCCAATGCTTTTTTGCACCATATGGTGCGCAATATCATGGGGTGCTTGGTTGCTGTGGGGCAGGGGGCGCAGCCGCCTGCATGGATGGCATATGTGTTGGCTGCGCGTTCACGCAAAGTCGCCGCGCCGACTTTTAGCGCCGCTGGCCTGCATTTTCTCGGGGCGCGCTATGGTCTTGAATGGGGCTTGCCTGATGTGGTGCAAGACGAAATCTTGCCGCATATTTTGTTGAGCTAGCATTGTGATTGTCCCAAAAAATAGCCATATCTTAAGAAAAATAAGAAAAAGCGTCAGATTGGGTATGAATTTGGAACAATCGAGCCTGGCACAGCGAGTGCTACACAAAAAACACCATTTTTTATAGTGTTTTAGCTGTTTTAGGCCGTAAAAACTGCCTGAGCAGCTTCTTTTTTCATAGTGATTTTGAGGGCTTTAAGCCGTCAAAAGCTGCTGCAGTACCCCTTGAATGCATTTGGTAGAAGGCTGCAGCAGGCTGTGGTGCAGTGCCGTGAAGCGTTCCGCGATGCGCGCTTGCTCTCTAGGCGATTGCAGTTGCGCCAGCGCAGCATCGGCCAAGGCTGGTGGCGTGAGCGCGTCTTGCAGCAATTCAGGCACGACAAAATCTTGGCACAGAATATTGGGCAAACCCACCCAAGGCTGCAGGCGCTTGCGCCGTATCAATTGCCAATTGAGCCAATTCATGCGGTAGGCAATGATATGGGGGCGTTTGAATAAAGCCGCTTCCAGCGTAGCGGTACCGCTGGCGACGATGGCGGTGTCGCAGGCGGCCAAGGCTTCGTGGGAATGGCCTTCGATCAGGCTAAGTGCATCCCCTAAACCTGCGCGCGCCGCTATATCGGTGACGAGGGGAATTTGTGCAGGCACGCATGGGCAAACAAAACGCAGCCCAGCTTGTGCTTGGCGCATCAATGTGGCCGCTGCAAAAAAATCGCTGGCTAAATGCAGGATTTCGCTTTTGCGGCTGCCTGGCAGCAGCGCCACGATGGGCGCATCTTGCGGCAAACCCAATGCTGCGCGTGCTGCGGCACGGTCGGGTTGCATGGGGATGTGCGCGGCAAAAGGGTGGCCGACAAAGGTGGCAGGGATGCCAGCTTTTGCGTAGATTGCAGGCTCAAATGGGAAGAGGCAGAGCACATGGTCGGCCGCAGCGCGGATTTTTTCGATGCGCTCAGGCCGCCATGCCCAGATAGATGGGCTGACAAAGTGTGCAGTTTTGATGCCTTGGGCTTTAAGCTGAGCTTCCAAGCCAAGATTGAAATCGGGTGCGTCTATGCCAATAAAAAGATCGGGGCGGTGCTCGGCCTGCAGCAATTTGTTTGCAAAGGATTTGCGCAGCCCCATGATGCGGCGGTAATTGCGCAGGGCATCGACATAGCCGAAAACGGCTAAATCCTCATACGGCCACCACGCATCAAAGCCCGTAGCGGCCATTTTGCTGCCACCGATGCCATAGCTGTGCAGGGCTGGCCATTCTTGCTGTGCCGCGTTCAGCAGTAATTGCCCTAAAAAATCCCCCGATGCTTCGCCTGCAGCCAGGGCTATTCGAGGTGAGCTGGAGCGCGAAGTGTTTAACACTTGCTCTGCCATGCCATTATGGATTTTTCTATGCCAGCGGCATCCAAACCCTGTAGCGCCATCAGTTTGGCGGGGTCACCGTGTTCGATAAATTCATCAGGCAGACCTAAGCGCAACACGGGTTTACACAACTGCATATCGTGCAAGGCTTCCAGTACGGCCGAGCCCGCGCCACCCATCAGGCAGCTGTCTTCTACCGTCACCAGTTGCGTGTGGCTGGCGGCAATGCCCTGCAGCATCTCGGTATCCAGCGGTTTGGCCCAGCGCATATTGACTACGGTAGCGTCCAGCTTTTCGCCCACTTCGAGCGCGGGGTAGAGCAGGGGGCCAAAAGCGAGGATGGCCAGCCCCGACCTGCCTTCGCGGCGTAACTCGGCTTTGCCAAAGGGCAGAGTGCTCAAATCATTACCAGCGGGCTTGCCTATACCAGCGCCGCGCGGGTAGCGCACAGCGGCGATATGGTCTTGAGCAAAAGCGGTGCTGAGCATTTGGCGGCATTCGGCCTCGTCTGCAGGGCAGGCGACTGAGGTATTGGGAATGCAGCGCAAAAAAGCGATGTCGTAAGCGCCCGCGTGCGTGGCGCCGTCGGCACCTACCAAGCCTGCACGATCGAGCGCCAGCACCATGGGCAATTTCTGGATGGCTGCGTCGTGAATGACTTGGTCATAGGCGCGTTGCAAGAAGGTGGAGTAAATCGCCACTACAGGCTTTAAGCCTTCACAGGCCAAGCCTGCGGCAAAGGTGAGCGCGTGCTGTTCGGCGATGCCGACATCGTAATAGCGCTCAGGAAAACGCTTTTCAAATTCCACTAAACCTGAGCCTTCGCGCATGGCTGGGGTGATACCTACCAAAAGGGGGGCGCTAGCGGCCATATCACAAATCCAGTTGCCAAAAACTTGGGTGTAAGTGGGTTTGGCTGGCGTGCTGGGTTTGACGATGCCGACTTTAGGGTCGAACTTGCCTGGGCCGTGGTAAGTGACGGGGTCTTGCTCGGCCAGCTCATAGCCCTGGCCTTTTTTAGTGACGATGTGTAGAAACTGTGGCCCGCCGCCGTTTTCCAGCAGATGCTTGATGTTTTCTAGCTGGGGCAATAGCGCGTCTAAATCGTGACCATCAATGGGGCCCGTGTAGTTAAAGCCGAATTTCTCAAATAGCGTGGCAGGCACTACCATGCCCTTGGCTTGCTCTTCTAAGCGTTTGGCCAAGGCAAACAGCGGCGGCGCATTTTTCAGCACATGTTTACCAGCGTTGCGTGCCTTGGCATAAAAGCGCCCGCTCATCAAATGTGCCAGGTAATGATTGAGCGCGCCCACTGGTGGGCTGATGCTCATATCGTTATCGTTCAAGATGACAAGCAGCGGCAGGCCGGCCTGCACGCCGCCATTGTTCAGGGCTTCGAATGCCATGCCCGCAGTCATGGCACCATCGCCAATGATGGCGATACTGTGGCGCTTCTCGCCCTTGGTGCGCGCCCCTAGCGCCATGCCAAGCGCGGCAGAAATAGAAGTGGAGGAATGCCCCACGCCAAAGGTGTCGTATTCGCTCTCCGTGCGGCGCGGAAAACCTGAAATGCCGTCTAACTGCCGCAGGGTTTGCATTTGCTCGCGCCTACCGGTCAGGATTTTGTGTGGATAAGTTTGGTGCCCCACATCCCACACCAAGCGGTCTTCAGGGGTGTTGAACACATAGTGCAGGGCGATGGTGAGCTCTACGGTGCCAAGGTTAGAAGAGAGGTGGCCGCCAGTTTGCGCTACCGATTGCAAGACAAATTCACGCAATTGAGTAGCCAGGGCAGGGAGCTGCTCTTTGCCGAGGCGGCGCAGATCGGCAGGGGTGTTGATAGTGGAAAGCAAAGCAGACATATAGGCAGAATATAAGCTGGCAATTCTACTCAGGCTGCGCGTTGCACCACGCGGTCAGCTAAGGCCTGCAGCAGGGTTGTTTCTGGCAAATGGGCGCTCGTTAGTGCGGCCAGGGCTTGCGCGTGCAGGCTGTGGGCGTAGGCTCGGGCAGGCTCTAGCCCCATCAGGCTGACATAGGTGGGCTTGTCGTTTTGTGCATCTTTGCCTGCGGTTTTACCCAAAGTGGCGCTGTCTGCCGTGCAGTCCAGTACATCGTCGATAACTTGGAAAGCCAAGCCCAAATGGCGGGCATATATTTGCAATTGCTGGAGTGTGACGCTATCGCTAGCCTCGGCGCAGGCCGCACCCATCATCACAGCGGCCTCTAACAAGGCGCCCGTTTTCAGGCGATGCATATTTTCAAGGTCGGCTTGATTCAAGATTTTGCCGACACTGAGCAAATCAATAGCTTGGCCACCACACATGCCAGTTTGCCCTGCAGCCTTGGCTAATAAACGACAAAGGGTGGCTTGCAGCACCGACGGCACGGTTGCAGCATCGGGCGTGAGGATCTCAAAGGCGCGCGCTTGCAGGGTATCCCCCGCCAGCAGCGCCACGGCCTCGCCATAGGCAATGTGTACGGTGGGTTTACCACGGCGCAGGCTGTCGTTGTCCATGCAGGGCATATCGTCGTGCACTAGCGAATAGGCGTGGATCATCTCCAGGGCGCAGGCGGCGCGCGTGGCCGCCTCTGCATGGCCATTGAGCGCCTGTGCTGTTGCTAGGCAAAGCAGAGCGCGTATGCGCTTGCCACCATCCAAGGTGGCGTAGCGCATGGCCTCACCCAGTTGCGGCTGCGCTTCTAGTGTGAGGAAGCCGTCTAATGCGGTTTCTATATGGGCGAGGGCGTTGGCGCGCCAGTGCGAGAATTCTTGCATGGGTTTAAAAAGGAATATCCGATTCGTCGTCAAGGCTTGCCGCTGTTACGCTAGGCTGCCCCATACCGCCGTCTATGCGCTGAATCTGCACTTCTAGCGCGTTCAATTTGCTACGGCAATGCGCCAGCAATTCTTGGCAGCGTTGGTAGGCTGCTAAGAGCGCATCTAGCGGAATGCTTTGTGCTTCGATTTGCGCCAGCAACTCTTGTAGCTCTTGCTGGGCTTGTTCATAGCTTAGGCTGGTGATTTCTTTGATTTTTTTAGTCATTTTGAGGTTTTAGGCCGTCAAAACTGCCTGGGCAGCTCATGAATTGATAGCGTTTTAGCCCTTATACAGCAGTTAAACGCGCTCGGTGGCGGGCAATCTGCGCCTGCACCTGCGCCGGCGCGGTGCCGCCTAGGGTATTGCGCGCGCCCATACTGCCTTCCAGGCTCAGCGGCGTGAACACATCGGCTGCAATGCGGGCATCAAAGGCTTGCAAATCTGCCAGTGAGAGTTCACTCAGATCAATGCCCTTGTTTAAAGCGGTTTTCACGGCGTGCGCCACGACTTCGTGCGCATCGCGGAAGGGCAGGCCTTTTTTCACCAAATAATCTGCCAGGTCGGTGGCGGTGGCATAGCCTTTGAAGGCGGCGGCGCGCATATTCTCGGCATTGACGGTGATGCCGCCGGCTTTGCCGCCTTGGCCGTCGTCCTGTCCGCCCACCATTTCGGCAAAGATGCGCAGGGTGTCTTTGAGGGTGTCCACGGTATCAAACAGCGGCTCTTTATCTTCTTGATTGTCTTTGTTATAGGCCAGTGGTTGGCCCTTCATCAGGGTAATCAAGCCCATCAAATGCCCGACCACACGCCCCGTTTTACCGCGTGCCAGCTCGGGCACATCGGGGTTTTTCTTTTGCGGCATGATGGAGCTGCCTGTGGTGAAGCGGTCTGCTATGCGGATGAAGGCAAAGTTCTGGCTCATCCACACAATCAGCTCCTCTGACAAGCGGCTGATATGCACCATGATGAGGCTGGCAGCGGCCGTGAATTCAATCGCAAAATCGCGGTCGCTCACGGCGTCTAAGCTGTTTTGGCATACGCCTTCCATGCCCAGCGTGCGGGCTACCAGCTCGCGATCTAGCGGGTAAGTCGTGCCTGCCAGCGCGGCGCTGCCCAGCGGCAGGCGGTTGACGCGGCGGCGCACATCGCCTAGGCGTTCTTCATCGCGGGCAAACATTTCCACATAGGCCAGCAAGTGGTGAGCAAAGCTGACGGGTTGCGCCACCTGCAAGTGGGTAAAGCCGGGCATGATGGTGTGGGTGTGATCTGCCGCCACGCGCACCAGTGCCGCTTGCAGCTCGCGCAGCAGGGCGGCAATAGCGTCAATCTCACTGCGCAACCACAGGCGGATATCGGTGGCGACTTGGTCGTTGCGGCTGCGGCCTGTATGCAGGCGTTTGCCCGCGTCGCCCACCAGTTGCGTCAGGCGCGCTTCAATGTTCAGGTGCACATCTTCCAGGTCCAGCTTCCATTCAAAAGCGCCATTGGCGATTTCGGCGCTGATTTGTTCCATACCACGCTCAATATCAGCCAAATCTTGCGCGCTGATGATGCCTTGTTTGGCCAACATCGCCGCGTGTGCCAAGGAGCCTTGGATATCGGCCGCGGCCAGGCGTTTATCAAAAAACACGCTGGCCGTGTAGCGTTTGACCAGCTCGCTCATCGGTTCGGCGAAGAGGGCAGACCATGCTTGGGCTTTGGTCTCTAGCTGGTCAGATGATGGCGCGTTATTTGTCATGGCAGGTAGGGGAAAAATCAGCCAGCGCGTGGCGCTGGCGCAAAAGTTAAACAGATCAAGGCCGAGGGTGCCGCAGTTGCCGCATCTGGTGATGCATAAAGCTGGCTGCTGCGCGTGTTTTCAGTCACACTTGCGGGCCATGGAAAAGAGCCAAATTCTAAACCCGCCTTCAATCTTGGCGCAGACGCTGGAGCCAGTCGCACGGCCACAGCGGGTGTTTGACACTTGCAGAGTGGGCATTGTGCTGCGTGCGGTCTTGGGGCTAGAGGCGGTCGCTGGCTCTTTTACTTTATTTGGCGCCCAAGACTTTTGGGCTTGGTTCTTCGCTTTGTCTAGCATCACTGTGGGCATGGTGCCTGCGGCTTTGCTGTGGCTGCTGACGGTTTGCGCCCTGAAAAATCGCCTAGAACATGCCAGCCGCATTCGACAGTTGCTGTTTTTGCTGACGATGGGCGGGCTGTGTGGCTTTTACGCGGGGGTGATAAGCGGTGTGTTGCAAGGCTTACAGGCTGTGAATTTGCTCGCTTGTGCGCTCTTGGGAATGCAGGCTGCGCTGGCGATGATGGTGTATTTGATTTGGCGCGCGGCTGCACATCAGCCTGCTGCGACTGCGGCTCAATTGGTGGAATTACAAGCGCGGATACGCCCCCATTTTTTGTTTAACACTTTAAATAGTGCTATTGCTTTGATACGGCATGAGCCGCGCAAGGCTGAGCGTGTATTGGAAGATTTGAGCGAGCTGTTTCGTGCAGCTTTGGCTGAGCGCAATACGACTACGACCCTAGGGCAAGAGATTGCATTAGCGCAGCATTATTTAGCCATTGAGCAAGTGCGTTTTGGCTCACGCCTGCGTGTGCACTGGCAACTCGATCCGGCGCTGCAGGCCGTGCCTTTGCCTTTGCTGATCTTGCAGCCCTTGGTGGAAAATGCAGTCAAACACGGTGTCGAGCCCAGTTCTGGCGGCGCTGATATCACGGTGTTGACGCAAAAACGAGGGCAAAAAGCGCATATTCGCGTCAGTAACACTTTGTCATCCAACGCAGGTGAAAAGGGTCATGGCATGGCGCTGCGCAATGTGCGCGATCGCTTATTGCTGCTGCACGATGTGGAGTGCGAATTCCGTGCGGGCATTAAAGCTGGACAGTACCAAGTGCGTATAGATGTGCCTTTGCATGGGGCGCAATAAAAACTCGGGGGCAATAGCGATAAACTAGGCAGATCCCTAGGGTTTTTACGAATCTATGCGATAATTCGCGCCTTCGCGTAAAGAGGCTAAATTCCAGTCATCTGGCGCGATGTGCTCGTCACCCTCACACTTGCCTGCTTTGATCACTGTGCGCCCTGTGCGTCAGTGTGATGTATTACTCCAGACCTTGGGGTATTGAATTTACAGGCCGTAATCGCTGCTTTTGCGCTTCATATCAGGTTTGGAGCGTGTTGTGCGCTTCTTGGTTTGAAGGTGATTTTTTTAACCTTTAAAACAAGGACATGAGTGCTCCTCGTGGCGCATGCGCGACTGCATGTGCCGGGGTGCGCGTGCATCAGCTATGCAAACACATCACGATATTCTCGACACCCCAGTAGAGCTGGATTCCGCTATGGAAGCCCATGCTCAACAGGAAACTGCGTCTGTTGCGCAACCTAGCGCAAAAACACAAGCGAAAACACAAGTACAAGCTGAGAACAACGCCCAAGTGGTATTTGCCGCTGCTGAACAAGCTTTGGCGGAACACCCCTTCACACAATTGGGGCTAATGCCTGAATTGGTGCGTGCGGTAGCGGATTTAGGCTACACCCAACCTACGACAGTGCAGGCGCAGGTTATTCCTAAATCTTTGCATGGCGATAGCCACCGCGACTTGATGGTCAGTAGCCAAACTGGTAGCGGTAAAACGGCTGCTTTCTTATTGCCTATCTTGCATGACTTGGAAAATCTGCGTCGCGAAAAAGACCGTGCCGAGAGCCAAGAGTGGTCGCAAAAAATCAAAGAGGCAGAGGCCGCAGGTTTGCCGCCTCCGAAAAAGCCGCGTCGCCACAACCCCACCGATCGCCGCCATTTCAAAGCAGCGCAACCGCAGGCCTTGATCTTGTGCCCTACGCGCGAATTAGCGCAGCAAGTCGCACACGACGCGATTGATTTAGTGCAATACATCAAAGGTGTACGCATCGCCAGCATCATCGGCGGCCTGCCTTATGCCCAGCAAGTTGCGCGCTTGCAAAATGCATCTTTGGTAGTGGCTACGCCTGGCCGCTTATTGGATTTGGAGCGCGGTGGTCAAATTAAACTCGATCAAGTCCAATATTTGGTGCTGGATGAAGCCGATCGCATGCTCGACTTAGGCTTCGCTGAGGATTTAGAGGCCGTCCACGCTTTGACCGAAAAACGCAGTCACACCCTGATGTTTTCGGCTACTTTTGCGCCCCGCATTCAAAGCCTAGCTGCGAATTTGATGCGTCAGCCAGAGCGCATTCAAATTGATAGCCCGCAAGAGCGCCACGCCAATATTGCCCAAACCTTGTATTGGGCCGATCACAGTGCCCATCGTCGTAAATTGCTCGACCATATGCTGCGTGACACAGCCATTAACCAAGCTATCGTCTTTGCCTCAACGCAGGTGGAGTGTGATGGCCTGGCGCAGGATTTGGCTGATGCAGGTTTTTCTGCCGCAGCTTTGCATGGCGCCTTAAGTCAGGGGATGCGTAATCGTCGCCTGGGGCAATTGCGCGATGGCCGTATCCAGTTCTTGGTCGCTACGGATGTGGCTGCGCGCGGCATTGATGTCGCTACTATTAGCCATGTATTCAACTATGGTCTGCCTATGAAGGCCGAAGACTATGTGCATCGCATCGGGCGCACTGGCAGGGCTGGGCGCGAAGGTATTGCCATTACCATCGCCGAGTTTCGCGATCGCTTCCGCATTAAAGATATCGAGTTCTACACCAAGCAGGTGCTCAGCACAGGCGTGATACCGGGGTTGGAGCCCAAAGCCGCACCACCGCAAGCTAAAAAAGGTTTTGGCGGCGCCAAAGGTGGTGGTAGTGGTCGAGGGGGTTTTAAATCTGGCGGGGCAGGGCGTGGTGGTTTTGGCGGCGGGTTTGCTGACCGCGATCGTCCACGCTTTGACGACAGGCCAGCTGGCCGTTTTGGCGGAGATCGTCAAGACGAGCGTTTTGCTGACCGTGATCGCCCACAGCGTCGCTTTGATGACAAGCCCGCTAGCCGTTTTGATAACGAGCGCCCACAAGGCCGCGGTGATGAGCGTTTCTCCTCTAATCGTAGCTTCACAAAAGATAGCTTCTCAGGCAGGTTTGACGGGCAAAATGCCGAAAAGCGCGATCAAAAATTCGGGGCAGCTAAGCCGAGTGGCGCAGGCCGCAGTGGCCACGGCGGGCATGGTGCCCATGGCGCAGGTAAGAAAGAATTTGCCGATCGTGCTGGCATTCACTGGGTGGGTGCCAAGGCCAAAAAAGGTGATTTTCGCAAACGCCGTAGTGATTAAATAAGCCCTGTGCAAGGGTAAAAAACCATAAGCCCGGGCGCTACACTCGGGCTTTTTGCTGTTGAAAGCGACGCTATGACCATGATTGCGCTTGTAGGTTTGCCTGGCTCTGGTAAATCGACCATCAGTCGCCAGCTTGGCCGCCTTTTGCAATGCCCTGTGCTGGATACCGATGCCGTGATAGAAGAGTTTCTCGGCTGTAGCATTGCTGAATATTTTGCGCGGGAAGGCGAGCAAGCTTTTCGCGATATTGAAGCCAAAACGCTGGCGGAGGCTTTGGCCTTGCGTCGCTGCCCTGCTGTTTTGGCAACTGGGGGCGGCATTGTGTTGCGGCCAGAAAACCGGCAAGCATTGCGTGAGCTGGCCTATACCGTCTATCTCCACGCCCAGCCCGAGCAGCTATTTCTGCGTTTGAAAAATGATCGCAGTCGGCCTTTATTGCAAAACACCAATGTGCATGAAAAATTGCATAGTTTGTATGCCCAACGCCATGCCTTGTACCAAGAGGTGGCGCATTGTCAGGTAGATGCAAGCAGTCACAGCCCGCAAGCCGTGGCCGAAGAGGTGATCGCGCTTTACCAAAAACGATGCGGCAACTCCTGCACCAGCAGCTAAGGCCTTGTTTTTCCGCAAAGGCAGACGCGATGCGGGCTTGATGGCAGGCTTTTTAGTGCATAGCAAAACGCGCGCAAAGCAATCTGTTGCCAGTTTTCGTGAACATCCTTTTTCCTTTGGGTGGTTAAGTGTTTTCCCTAGTGAGATATTTCTAGATGAAAAGGCGGGGCGATTTTTTTCATGGTTAAAATTTGCCCCCAGCAGTTTGACTTGCCGCTTTAGGCAATCAGTCAGCGGCTGAAAACGAAGTTGTTTGTGTGGCTTTAGGGCTGCATACATTTAAAGGAAAATCAGTGAAAAAATCACTCTCCACTGTGCTTGCCATCACTTTCTTGGGCATGGTTGCAGGCGCTGCGCAAGCAAAAGTCTCTGCGGCAGAAGCTGCTAAATTGGGCACTACCCTGACTTGCACGGGTGCAGAAAAAGCGGGCAATGCCGATGGCTCTATTCCTGCCTTTTCTGGTAAGTGGTTGGGCGCTCCTGACGGTGTTAGCTACAAAAACAATGTAGGCCAGCATATTGCTGACCCTTATGCCAGCGAGCAACCTAAATTTGTGATTACTGCTGCCAATATGGCGCAGTACGCAGCTTTCTTGACTGACGGTCAGGAAAAAATGTTCAAAAAGTACCCTAATACTTTCAAAATCCCTGTCTATCCTACGCACCGCGATTTCCGTTTGGATGACAGCCACTGCGAAGCCACTAAAAAAGCGGCAACCAGCACAGAGTTGTCGGCAAATGGTTTGGATGCCGCAGGCGGCATCTACGGTAGCGTACCGTTTCCTATCCCTAAAACTGGCATGGAAGTGCTGTACAACGCCATGACAGCGCGCCGTTCTCACACAGCGACAGTCGATCGTGATACCGCTGTGGTATCACCTAATGGCAATAAATTCTGGTC
>CAZSPW010000003.1:0-35018 GCA_964608575.1 uncultured Burkholderiaceae bacterium
GCTGTGCATTATTGTAATTGCGCACTGTCGCCTGCGGCGCTAACCATGCGGGCCTTTGTGCGATAATCGCAGGCTTTTTCCTCGTTGGTGTCAGTCTATTGGGCTGGCATCTATGCGCGCTGCTGCCTGTATAGGGTTTCTGCGCGGGAACCTTGAGAGGACAAGGGGCGGCACTAGGTACTTAATGAGGTACTTATCTAGCCCAGCCTGTAGTTCTCGATATTATTTTTTATCCCTTTTCATTAAAGGAATTCATCATGGCCATGAAACGCACTTACCAACCGTCAAAAACTCGCCGCGCACGCACGCATGGTTTTTTGGTTCGCATGAAAACCAAAGGCGGCCGCGCAGTGATTAATGCGCGTCGCGCCAAAGGTCGCAAACGCTTGGCCGTCTAAGGTCAGCCTAGGCTAGGGCTTGGCTCTTGGCTTTTTGCGCTTTGACCTTTAGTACACCCACGCCCAGCTGCTCCGCTAGCGAAGTTCTCGCTGGCCTTGCTGCGCCTGTGCTTGTGCCTATTCCTAAGTTTGAAGAGTTTCAAACCGTTATGCGTTCAGGCCAGCGCTATAGCAGTGAGCACTTTATGTTGCACTGCGCTCCGCGTCAGGGGGCTTGTCCAGCTCAGGCGACTGGAGCTGTTGGTGTCAACCGCATAGGCGCATTGCTGCCCAAACGCTGGGCAAAAAAAGCTGTGCGGCGCAATGCGCTACGGCGTCAGATCTATGCCCTAGCGCAGCAAGGTTTACCTGTGCTGGCGCAAGCTATTGGTCAGCCTTTGGATTGTGTCGTGCGCTTGCGCGCGGCTTGGCCTGCAACTGCATTTATTAGTGCTAGTTCACCGGCTTTCAAGCAAAGCGTGGCGGCTGAATTGGCGGCACTATTTGCTTTGGCACAACGCAAAGCGCGGTCTTTTGCGCCAGCTAGTGCGCCACTTCATACAAAGCAGTCAACAGGCGCAGCTAAGGATTAAGGTCAGCTTCCCTATGTTGCCCCACTCTGCCCCTAGCACCCAGTCGCCGCGTCTTCTAGCGCGTGCGCTGATGCTGGCGCTGCGTGCTTATCAGGTTTTTATCAGCCCTAGTCTGGGCAGCAACTGCCGTTTTACTCCTAGCTGTTCGAGTTATGGCCTGCAGGCCTTGGCACAGCATGGCGCTCTTAAAGGCAGCTATTTAACCGCGCACCGCTTAGGGCGCTGCCACCCTTGGTGTGCTGGCGGTGAAGACCCCGTTCCTGAACAATGGACGGGGCCACGACTTTTTACCCGTTTTTTCCACGATAAGACCGCACCATGAACGATATGCGCCGCTCCATTTTGTGGGTTGTTTTTGCTTTTTCCCTCATCATGCTGTGGGATAAATGGCAGATCCACAATGGCAAATCTGCCACTTTCTTCCCCGATCCGCAGGCGCAAACTGCCACGCAAACGGCTACTCCTAGCCCTGCCGCCAGTGCGCAAACGGCTGTAGATTTGGGCGTGCCGGCGTCTAGTGCGGCAGCAGCTATCGACGCTGCTATTCCTGCAGACACCACAGTGGCTGCAAGTGCAGCGATTCCAACATCGGCCAGCGCGCCGGCACAAAGCAATTTGGTGCGTAGCAGCGATAGTGCGCCTGCAACAGCGCCTGTGCCCCAAGCCAGCGCGCCGATTGTGGTGGAAAGCCAAGACTTGCGCCTGAGCTTTTCTCCCATTGGTGGGCGCTTGGTGCGCGCTGAGTTACCGCACTACGCAGGCATAGGCGAAAAAGCCAATAGCCCCGCACGGATGGTCTTGTTTGACGAAACCGCAGGAGAGCGCATTTATCGCGCCGAAACAGGCCTGACCAATGTGCCGGGCATCAACCACATGACGCCTATGCAGGTGAGTGTCAGCAAAAATGGCACTGATACTTTGGTGCGTTTTGTTTCGCCTGAAGTGGGCGGCATCAAGATGGTGCAAACCTATACCTTGCCAGCCCAAGGTTATGCCTTAGGGGTGCGCCACGAAGTTTTTAATCAGGGACAAGCGGCGATTGCGCCCCAGCTCTATCTGCAGCTCACGCGTGATGGCAACAAGCCGCCTGGGGATTCGATTTTCTATAGCACCTTTACAGGCCCAGCTTTCTATAGCGCGGAGAAAAAATACCAAAAGGTTGAATTTACTAATATCGACCAAGTCAATGACCCAGATGCCAAGTTTGAGCGCAAAACGGATCAAGGCTATGTCGCCATGGTGCAGCACTACTTCGCTAGTGCTTGGCTCCCCGACGATGCAGGCAAAGGCCAAAAAGTAGCGCGCGAGAATTTTGTTAGCAATTTGGGGCATAACCTGTATTCGGCTGGTTTGAAAACCCAATTAGCCACCATTGCGCCAGGTCAGCACGCGACTTTTGATAGCCGTTTATTCGTCGGTCCGCAGCAAGAGGAAATGCTAGAGGCGATTTACCCTGGTTTGGAGGCGGTGAAGGATTACGGCATTTTTACTATTTTTGCCAAACCTTTATTTTTACTGATGACGCTGCTGCACAGCCTGCTACACAACTGGGGCTGGACGATTGTTGCCCTGGTGGTGGTGCTCAAAGCCGCGCTGTACTGGCTCAACGCCAAAGCCTATGGCAGCATGGCCAAGATGAAGGCGGTGACACCACGCATCACAGAAATGCGTGAACGCCTGAAAGACAATCCGCAGCAAATGCAAATGGAGATGATGAAAATCTACCGCGAGGAGAAGGTCAATCCCATAGGCGGTTGTCTGCCGATGTTGATTCAAATCCCAATTTTTATGGGTTTGTATTGGGTGATTTTGTCCTCGGTGGAATTCCGTGGCGCACCTTGGTTGGGCTGGATTACTGATTTGTCAGCGCGCGATCCTTGGTTTATTTTGCCGCTGTTGATGACGGTCACCAGTTTGCTGCAAGTGTGGCTCAATCCCACGCCACCCGATCCTATGCAGGCGAAGCTGATGTGGTTTATGCCACTGGCCTTTAGCGTGATGTTCTTCTTCTTCCCATCTGGCTTGGTGCTCTATTGGCTGTCGAACAATATCTTATCCATCGCCCAGCAATGGGTGATCAATAAACGCTTAGGTGTGAACTAAACGCACTGGAGGCAGGGCCATACAAAGCACCAAAAAAGCCTTACGATGAAGTAAGGCTTTTTTTGTATTAAATTCGGGTTTTATGCCGCCAAAACTGCCTGAGCAGCTATTTTTTTAAGAGTGAATAATTTGCCCGCATTGCAAATGGCTGAGCGGATGCGTGGCCAAGATTTGGGCTAAGTCTGCGTGCTGCTTGGCTAAGTGCTGAACTTCTGTTTGAATTTGCTGCGCTTGTGCAGGCTTGGCATGGGTGAGGTAAATCGGATAGCTGGAATCGGGCGCGATTTGTTGCAGCTCGGCGGCCAAACTGCTGGGTGATAAATGCAAGGCCGCACGCGCCAAATGGGCTTCTTGATTGCTAAAAGCCGTTTCTAGAACAAGGCCAGCTACGGCGATGTGTTTTAGACGCTGCCACAATTTAGGATTGGGGCCTGTGTCGCCCGTATAGATAAATGCAGGGGATCCCGCTTGGGCGCGCACCGCATAGCCAACAGCAGGTATAGCGTGCTCGGCTGGTAAGACTTCAATCTCATAAGGCAGATCGGAAAAGGCGATGTTCTGCCCTGTTTGTACAGGGATGAGTTCTAGCACGGGTGCTGTGCGTGTAGGCAGTGCCGTGAAATCAGGCCAAATTTCGCGGTTAAAAATATGTTTGCGCAAGGCGTGTATGGTCGCGGCTAGTCCATATACCCGCACAGGGGGGCGCTGCTGCTGGCTACGGCGAGCCATGATAGTGTCTAAAAACAGGGGTAAGGCAGCAATATGATCTAGGTGCGCGTGGGTCAGAAAAATATGATCTATAGCTAACATTTGCTCTAGGCGAAGTTGTCCTAAACCCGTGCCAGCGTCTAGCGCAATGGCGCTGTCTATCAGAAAGGCGCTGGTATATGCGCCTTGCGCAATCGCGCCAGAGCAACCTAGAACTTGTATTTGCATGATCGGCGCCTTTTCATACCAAAGGCGAGTATTTACTCGGACCCATTACGGCAATTCCTTGCCAATCCTTACTCTGTGGATCACGGCGCAGCAAGTGTAGGCGTTCAGCGTAAAGAGCGTAAAGCTTAGACTTGGGCCGCTTGCGTGTGAGGTTAAACAATAATAGCTCGGCTTGTTCAATTTGCCCATCGCGATAGGCTTGAAGAAATTGCCGCCAGGTAGCCAATTCTTGCTGCTTAACTGGATCTAGGGCGTTGCGCCGTGCTACGGGTGTGAAAATACGCTCGGGAGCTTTTCTGCCCTTGACTTGTACTAAATCCAGCTCT
The DNA here is from genome assembly GCA_964608575.1 of uncultured Burkholderiaceae bacterium. Classification (GTDB taxonomy): domain Bacteria; phylum Pseudomonadota; class Gammaproteobacteria; order Burkholderiales; family Burkholderiaceae_C; genus JAMIFN01. The sequence continues at coordinate 4,336 of CAZSPW010000003.1, forward strand.
TGCCAAACCCAAATAGGATTGCGGTCTTTGACAGCTTGTGTGGTGATGATATCCACGCCATATAAACGGCTAAGTGGCTCAATTCGGGCTGCTAAATTTACCTCATCGCCGATCACTGTGTACGCTTGTCTTAGTTCTGTGCCCATATTGCCTACGCACATATTGCCTGTATTTAAGGCGATGCTGACGCCCAAGCCGCCTTGGTCTGCCGTCATCAGCTGCGCAGCTTGTAGGTCAGCCTGCACAGCAGGCAAGGATGCGATCATGTCGATGGCGCATGCTAAAGCTTGTTCAGCATGTGCTGGCATGTCCATGGGTGCGCCCCAGAAGGCCATGACACAATCGCCTATATATTTGTCTATAGTGCCGCCGTGTTGGCTGATGGTTTTGGTGAAGTGCCCAAATATCCGGTTGAGCATGGTCTGTACCTGTACGGGGTCTGCGCCCTCGGCAATTTTGGTAAAGCCGCGTAAATCACAGAACATCACGGTCAGGTCGCGATTGCGCGCTTGCATACTGTAGTGCTTTGGATCTAAGAGCATCTGGTCTACCAACTCAGACGGTACATAGCTGCCGAACAGCTTGGCTAAATCGCGTTTAGATCGATTGGTAACAAAGTAACCGTAGCCTAAGTGCAGTAGCAGTGTGCTCACAATCAGTAGCAATAAGGACGCGATCGGTAGCACCAAGTGCGCAGTCAAATACAGCCAAGTATTTAGGCCGATGACAAATGCTAGTAAAACAACGCAGAAGACGATGCTGCGTGTAAGGCTGAGCACGGGCAGGAAAGCCAGCAATAAGCAGCTAATCAGTATCAGCAGAAACAACTCATAGCCCAAGGCGTAATCTGGGCGCACAGGGATATTGCCCTCTAAGAAGCCGGCTAAAACATTAGCGTGCACCTCCACCCCTGGATAAGCATCGCCCACGGGTGTAGTACGCAAATCGAGTAAGCCTGGCGCGGTAGTGCCCAGCAGAACCAATTTGTTTTTCAAACTGGCGCTTGGTGTGCGTTCTTTGAGGATGTCGCTGGCAGAAAAGTAGGCAAAAGAACCGCCCTCTGGGCCACCAAGCCCGCGAAATGGGACGGTAGTGGCCACTTGGTCATCGACAGGAATGCTGGCCTTGCGGCCTTGAGGGTAGTTCAATTCAATATGCGTGAGGTGCTGGTATTTACGCCCTAAAAATCGTTCTTTTGGAAATACAGCTTGTACTTTAGGCTGGCCAGAGGCCAAGCGCAGCATCGCCAGGGGTAGGGATTGGTAGTACTGGCCATCGTATTCGGCCACCAGCGGCATGGTGCGCACCACACCATCGCCTGAATTCAGGGCGTTAAAAAAACCGGCGCTGGGCGCGGCTTGTGCAAAAAGTGCTAAGTTCGCACCATAACCGTTCCAAGTGCTGATGCGGATCCGGCGATTTTGCATGTCTGCAGAGGTGAAAACGGGGGCTGGTAATTGGCCATTTTTCTCACCTTGACGATCGCTGGTGAAGTAATACCCCAACACCACAGGGTAACGCGCGAGTGCTTGTGCAAATTGGGCATCCCAATCCAATTGTGGGCGCAGTTGCTGTACGCGTGCGACAAATGCCTCTTGGTCAGCTAATTCACCTTGTGCTAGCTTTTCCAGCATAGCAAGGCCTGAACTGGTATCGCTTTCGGCCAAGACCATATCAATGCCCAAAACAGCAGCGCCTTGCTGCTCAAAGATAGCTTGTAGTAAGCGCAGCATTTCTTGCCGTGACCAAGGCCAGCGGCCAATTTCGGCTAGGCTTTTCTCGTCAATATCGACAATCACAACATCGTCAGACTGCGTTTGTGGCATGGTCAAGCGCAGGCGTACATCGCTGTAATAATGGTCTAAAGTTTGCAGGCTATGGGGCGTTAGTATTTGGGCGGCCTGCAAAAGCAGCAAGAACAACGGCAGGCACAAAAACAAAATGCGCAACCATTGGCGGCGCATTTTGCGTAAATAAGATCGGCACAAAGGTCGCACTTATGGTTTTTGGCTTGGAGTTATTGCTTGCGCATCTGTATGTGGCAGCTGGCAAGCGCGCGCATTATTCAATGTGGAACTGCATAGTCGTGCCAGCTAACTCCAAAGTGTCGCCAGATTTGAGGGGCTCAGGTTCATTGCCGATGGCGTTACCGTTCAGCAGGGTTTGACCATCACCATCTACATGTGCCACAACATAGCCGCTGATGCGTTTGGTAATCGCTGCTACAGCGATACCAGGTTTGCCTATGGTGGTAACAACTTTGGTGAGCGCAACATCGCGCCCCGCTGCGCTGCCAGAAGTAACACGGATGACAGCGTTGCCTGCGGGGGCTGTAGCAGGTGCTGCTGCGGCCGAACCTGGGCGCATGATCATGGTGGCATCGTAATTGTTGGCAGGCTCATCGCCAATGAACTTGATTTTGTATTTGCCAATTTCAAGGATGTCGCCATTGTGCAGGCGCTCGCGTTTAAGCGACTTGCTATTGAGGTATGAGCCATTCGTGCTGTTTAAGTCTTCAGCAAAAAATACGCCTTCGCTACGAATCAAGGCGGCGTGTTCACCGCTAACGGCTAAATTGTCGATAACTACATCGTTGTAAGGACGCCGACCAATACTGGTACGCTCCTTAGTGAGCTCGACCTCGCGGATGACCACGCCGTCTATTGAAACAATAAGTTTTGCCATGATGAGTCTCGCTGTCTTGTGTCTTGTATCGGGTGTAGCAAAGGGCAGATGCTATAGGTGCTGTGCCACGGGGCGTGGGTGGAATTTATTTTTTAGAAAACAATTTTCCCAATTGCATTGCTAAGCCCGATCTCTCAGATCCTGGGTGGGCTTGTATGAGCAGTACCGAGATATTATCCCTGCCGCCTGCTGCGTTGGCAGCATCGATCAAAGTCTGGGCGCGCGAAGTTAAAGAAATGTTGTGATTTCTCAACACCTGTAGCATAGCTTCGGTACTGATCATGTCTGATAAACCATCAGAGCAAAAAAGATAGATATCACCGGCTTCGATTGCATGCTCATGGATTTCGGTGTCAACGAAAGGGCCTACGCCCACTGCGCGCGTGACCAAATTTTTATTGGCTGCAAAAGGCGCTTGTTCAGGTGTGATCAAACCTGCGTCAATTTGCTCTTGCAGCATGGAGTGATCTTTCGTGATTTGGCTCAGGGTGTCATCTCGCAGTAAATAGGCGCGGGAGTCACCAATATGCCCCAAAATCAGATAGTCCTGCTGTAAAACACCAACGATTAAGGTCGTTCCCATCCCTTGGTAGCTTGGATTGGTGTTGGCTGCATTGAATACCGATAAATTGGCATTGCCTACGCAAATGGATATGGCTCGCTTAATGTCTGCTAAGTTAGGCTTTTTGCCTGCTTGCTGTACCCAGCGGCTCAGTTCAGAGTTGAGGAAGGCGGTTGTCATGCCGCTGGCTACTTCGCCTGCGTTATAGCCCCCCATGCCGTCGGCCAGTACGGCTACGCCCGTTTCAATGGTGTAAGCGACGGAGTCTTCATTGTTTTGGCGCATACGCCCCACATCCGTTAGGGCCGCAAATTCATACTTCATATATTCAAAGTGTTAGGGCGGGGTGGGGTGGGTTTAGTCAAGAGTGATATCCGGTTTAGCAGCTGGCGCCGCTTTGACGCTGGCGCTCACGCTTGCCTCGGCTGCTTGGAGTGCCGAAGCCAGTTCGCCTCCTGTTTGGTAGCGTTGTCCTGGTTTTTTGGCTAGGCATGTGAGTATGACACGCTCGAGTTCAGGCGACAAATTATCCGTGTATTGACGCAGGTCTGCTGGTTCTGTGTTGGTGATTTTGTACATCAATTGCGTCAGCGATGCGGCTTCAAACGGCAGTCGCCCCGATAGCATCTGGTAGAGCGTCACGCCTAGGGAGTATAGGTCTGAGCGCCCGTCTACTGGTTTGCCTGCAATTTGTTCGGGAGACATAAAACTGGGTGTCCCGAGGACGATGCCTGTTTTGGTTTTACTCGCGTCGGTCACGCGGGCGATGCCAAAATCGGTAACTTTTACGCTGTCGCTGGCAGCCTCAAACATGATGTTTGCGGGCTTTATATCGCGGTGTACTACACCTTGGTGGTGCGCGTAATCGAGCGCTAACGCGACCCGCCTAATGATCGACAGGACTTGCCCGACAGGTAGTAGCTGGCCTACTTTGGCATGATCAACTAAATCTTTTCCCTTGAGAAATTCCATAGCGATATAAGCTAGGTCATGCTCTTCACCTGCATCAAAAATGGTGACAATATTTTGATGCTGCAAGCGCCCTGCGGTTTCGGCTTCACGGAAGAAGCGCGCGCGCGCATCGGCCAACTCTTCGCCCTCAAATTCATTTTTTAAAGCTAAGGTTTTAATCGCAACGGTACGGCCAATTTTTGGGTCTTTGCCCAAATACACCACCCCCATAGCGCCTTTGCCCAATTCCTTTTCAATTTGATAGCGACCCAAATAAGGCTTTTCCACCTCGCCTCCGTCTAACAGTAAAGTTCCGCCAGCGTGCTCATGGCCGCTGCCCAGGATCACAGTCTCAGACAAGTTTTTAGCGCGCTTGAGCCTGGCGGCCACATCCTTGAAGTCTGGCGCCGCTTTGCTAATGTGTTGGTAGGCTAGTTCAGCCTTATTGAACTGACGCTTGCGTTCGAAGTCCAAAGCCAAACTGTAAATGTTCTCTAGTAATGCAAGCCCTTTTTCGCCACCAACAGGCACGCGCATAAAACGATCGAAGGCTTCATCTAAACGCCCTTGACCTTGCAGTGCCAGACCCATCATGCGATTGGTTTCGGCGCTTTCGGCATCGCTTTTGACTTTGCTTTCCTCAGTGAACAAAAAGCGCTTAGTGGTCAGAAGGATATAGCCCAAGATCAGCAAAATGGCGGGCAATACCAGCGGTATCCATTTGGCAGCGCCTAGCATGAAGCCGTATTCCAGCCCTAAAAGCACAGTCAAAAAAGCGGCGCTGGCCAGAGCCGCTATGCCCGCTTTGAGCCTGGGCAGGGCAAGCATCAAGAAGGCGGCAACCAATATATAGGCCAGCAAAGTTGCCAGCGGCGCCCAAGCGGGGCGGTCGATATATTGCTCTTGCAAAATGCTGGAAGTGACAGAGGCTGCCAGCTGTGCGGGGGCAAAATTACTACCAGCAGGGGTGTTGAATAAAGTGCCCACCCCCTTAGCCGTGGCGCCAACGATGACGATTTTGCCCGTGTATTTGCTGGCGGGAATTTTGTCGTTCAAAACATCGTAGAAAGAATCGACAGAAAAGGCCATTTGCCCGTCTTGGCCGCGATAAAACTGCGGCAGTATGACGGTGTCGGATTCGATCGGTATTCGCAGTCTCCCCAGTTGCACTTGGTCGGGACTGAGTTGTAGATCAGCCACTTTCAGATTCAGAGCTTGCGCAGCCAATGCTAACGACATAGAGGGGATGGCGCGCCCGTAGTAATTCACAAACAAAGGCTCTTCGCGCACTGCGCCATCGCTGTCTTGCAATTGCACCAAGTGCGCCACAGCGGCTGCTGCTTGGCCAAACATGGGTAGGGGCTGTATGGCATTGCTCACTGGTAGGGCAAGCGCATCTTGGTCTGCCACGCTGCTGCGTTGGATAAAAGCCGGCAATTCGCTGTCCGGGTTGCCTTTTGGGGGCTGCAAATCAAAGGCCGCTGGCAGCACCACATTGCCTGCTTGGGCGATGCTGGCAGCCAGTTGGCTATCGGTGTCAAGCTTGGTGCGCGCTTGGGCAATCAGTTGCTGTACGGGTGCAAACTCTGCTTGCGAAGCGGTTGTTTCAGGCAAAGCAGCTTGAATTTGCTCGATATAGTCCAGCCCTTTATCGGTTTGTGGTTCAGATAAAAAAACCGTGTAGCCTATGGCCTTGGTTTGGGCTTGCGCTAATTTGTTGATGAGTTTGGCGTGGGTGTCGCGTGGCCAGGGCCAGCGTCCGATGTTGGCAATGCTGTCATCGTCGATAGCGATAATGGCGATATTGGGTGCAGCTTGGCGCGCAATATGGGTGCTGCTGGTGTCGTAGAAACGGCGCTCTAAATCATCTGTGATGTTGCTGAAGTAGTGCAAAAACAATACCACTAGCGCAATAGCGGCGGCGATGACGCCGTCGCGCAGCCAAAATCCTTTGTTTCTGTCCATGGCGACTCCCTGTCTGGCTGAACGCTGAGGGAGAAGTGCTTGGTCTCACCCTAAGCCCGCTGATTTCTGGTGGCAAATCATAAAGCAAGGCTGGTGCAGGCCAGATGCCTGCACCGCGACTGGTTACTGGCTGAGTGGTTTGTATGCTGCAATAGCAGCGCAATGATACTATTAAAAAAATAGCTGCTCAGGCAGCATATACGGCTCAAAACCTCGAAATAATACTGAAAAATAGCTAATTTCAGCTGCCTTTAGGCTTATCAGCATAGATTGCCCAAAATTTGGAACAGTTCCAGATAAATTCAGCTTTTTCGATGATTTGTTCCATTTTCATGGATCATTTGCTCGCTAGCGCGCTAGCTTAAATCCCTAGCATCAATTGCAGGTTTTGCACGGCCGCGCCGCTGGCACCCTTGCCCAAATTGTCTAAGCGCGCAGTCACCAGGGCGTGGAACATATCGTCGTTGCCGAAGACGCGGATTTCCAACAAATTCGTGTCTTTCAGCGCAATGGCATCAAGTTTATTGTTGGCTTCAGCGTCTTCTACCCGCACCCAGCCTTTGCCTTGGTAGTGGTGTAAATACGCGTCTTTCAAATCAGCTAGGCGCGGACGCCCGGGCAGAGTGTCCAAATGCAGGGGCAGCTCTACAATCATGCCTTGATCAAAATTGCCGACGCTAGGAACAAAAATGGGGCGGCGTTTCAGGCCAGTCAGCGCCATGATTTCTGGAATGTGTTTGTGCGACAGGCCAAGAGCGTACAACTCAAAGGCAGGGGCTTTGCCTTCTTCGTAGGCCTCTATCATTTGCCGCCCGCCCCCGGAATAGCCGCTGACTGCGGGCAAACAAACCGGATGGTCGGCGGGCAAAATGCCGGCTTCTATCAGTGGGCGCAGCATGGCAATGGCGCCTGTGGCGTAACAGCCCGGGTTGGCTACACGCTCGGCCTTTTGGATATTTTCGGCTTGGCTTGGCGTGAGTTCAGGAAAGCCGTAAACCCAGGCGGGGTCGGTGCGGTGCGCGGTTGAGGCATCAATAATGCGCGGTTTTTTGCCTGCAATGCTGTCAATCAAGGCCACCGATTCGCGTGCATGGTCGTCGTGCAGGCACAAAATCACTACATCGGCTTGCGCCATCAAGGCTTTTTTGGCTTCCGGCTCTTTGCGTAGCTCGGGTGCGATTTGCAAGAGACTAATTTCGGGCATGGTCAGCAAGCGTTCGCGAATTTGCAAACCTGTAGTGCCAGCTTCGCCATCGATGAAAATTTTGTACTGTGTGTTGCTCATGATATGCAGGGCTTGAGGGCTTTTCAGAGGTTGTAAATACAGGGCAAGAAAATGATGCGCTGCAGCATGGTAAAGTTAGGGGTTCGTTGTCGTTTAGGGCAGTAGGGGTTTCCCCCTTGCCTCAACCGAGCAAATTGCGTGGAGTGATGCCCATTTTACGCAAGGCTTGCGACAGCTCTCGTTTCCATCACTCTCTTCATGACACCTTATGAAAATCCATGAGTACCAAGGCAAGGAAATCTTGCGTCAATTCGGTGTACCAGTGCCACGCGGCATCCCCGCGTTCACCGTACAAGAAGCGGTAGAAGCCGCGCAAAAACTCGGCGGCCCAGTTTGGGTAGTTAAGTCGCAAATTCACGCTGGTGGCCGTGGCGCTGGCCACCCATATGGTGTTGATCCTGCTGAATCCAAAGCCAAAAAATTGGGCGGTGTGGTCTTGGCCAAATCTGTCGATGATGTCAAAGCGCAAGCTGAACGCCTCTTGGGTATGACTCTGGTGACTGTGCAAACAGGCCCAGCTGGTCAGCAAGTGCGCCGCCTCTACATCGAAGAAGGCGCAGACATTCAAAAAGAATATTACCTGTCAGTCTTGACCGACCGCGCCAGCCAAAAAGTGGCCTTTATTGCCTCTTCTGAAGGCGGTATGGACATTGAAAAAGTGGCGCACGACACGCCAGAGAAAATCATCAAGGTTTTCGTTGACCCACTCGTTGGCCTGACTGAAGCGCAAGCCAAAGAATTGGCCACTGGCATCGAACTGCCGGCCGATTCAGTAGCCCAATTTGTTGATGTTTGCCAAAAACTCTACAAGTGCTACATGGAAACCGATGCATCTTTGGTGGAAATTAACCCACTGAACCGCGACGGCAAAGGCAATATCATCGCTTTGGATGCCAAATTCAATTTTGACTCAAACGCCTTGTTCCGCCACCCCGATATCGTCGCTTTGCGCGATTTGGACGAAGAAGATCCTGCTGAAGTTGAAGCCTCTAAATTTGACCTAGCTTACATCAGCTTGGAAGGCAATATTGGCTGCTTGGTGAACGGTGCAGGTTTGGCCATGGCCACCATGGATACCATCAAACTGTTTGGCGCAGAACCAGCCAACTTCTTGGATGTGGGCGGCGGCGCTACCCCTGAGAAAGTGACGGAAGCCTTCAAAATCATGTTGAAAAACCCCAAGGTCAAAGGCATCTTGGTTAACATCTTCGGCGGCATCATGAAGTGCGACACCATCGCTACAGGCGTTATCACGGCTTGTAAAGCCGTGAACCTGAGCGTGCCACTGGTGGTGCGTATGAAGGGTACGAACGAAGAGCTGGGCAAGAAAATGCTGGCCGAGTCTGGCCTGCCCATTATCAGCGCGGACTCTATGGCTGAAGCGGCCACCAAAATCGTTGCAGCGGTTAAGTAAGGCCAGGAGAGTAAAACATGTCGATTTTTATCAATAAAGACACCAAAGTCATCACCCAAGGTATCACGGGCAAAACTGGCCAATTCCACACGGAAAAATGCCAAGAGTACGCCAATGGTAAAAACTGCTTTGTTGCGGGTGTAAACCCTAAAAAAGCTGGCGAAAGCATTTTTAACATTCCCATTTATTCGAATGTAAAAGAGGCCGCGCAACAAACTGGCGCCACGGTCTCTGTGATCTATGTACCACCAGCGGGTGCCGCGGCTGCTATCTGGGAGGCGGTAGAAGCCGATCTGGATCTGGCTATCTGCATTACCGAAGGCATTCCCGTTCGCGATATGCTCGAAGTACGCAACAAAATGAAGGCCAAGGAAGCCGCTGGCGGCAAGAAAACTTTGTTGCTCGGCCCTAACTGCCCAGGTTTGATTACGCCTGACGAAATCAAAATCGGCATCATGCCTGGCCACATCCACAAAAAAGGCCGTATTGGTGTAGTTAGCCGCTCAGGCACGCTGACTTATGAAGCTGTGGCGCAATTGACTGAACTGGGTATAGGCCAATCGTCTGCCGTTGGTATTGGTGGTGACCCCATCAATGGCTTGAAGCACATCGATGTGATGCGCGCTTTCAACGACGATCCTGATACCGATGCCGTCATCATGATTGGCGAAATCGGTGGCCCAGACGAGGCAGAGGCCGCCCGTTGGTGTAAAGAGAATATGAAAAAGCCAGTTGTTGGCTTTATCGCGGGTGTAACTGCGCCTCCAGGCAAGCGCATGGGCCACGCTGGTGCCTTGATTGGTGGCGCGGAAGATACCGCCGATGCCAAACTGGCCATCATGGAAGAGTGTGGTTTCACCATCACACGCAATCCTTCTGAAATGGGGCGCTTGCTCAAAGGCTTGTTGAAATAAGCTTTTGCACTGGTAAACCCCTATTTAAACGCTGCGATCGAGAGGTCGCAGCGTTTTTTTTGGGCGCTGCTAGCTGCAATAATTGACGGGTTTTGCGCCGTGCGCTCATTAGAGGAGTTTGGATGTTAGTTTCTATCGTGGTCCCTTGCTATAACGAAGAAGGCGTTATTGCAGAAACCCACCGCCGCTTGTCGCAAGTTTTAAACGCACAAGCTGGTCTAGAAGTGGAGATCCTGTATGTCGATGATGGCAGCCGGGATAAGACTTGGGACATCCTGCAAACACTGCCGTCAACGACCAATGTTACTGTCAGGGCTTTGACGCTATCACGCAACTTTGGGCATCAACTGGCCGTCAGTGCGGGGATAGAGCGCGCCAAAGGCGATGCCGTGGTGCTGATAGATGCCGATTTGCAAGATCCACCAGAGGTGGTGCCCGAGATGATTCGTGAATGGCAAAACGGCTGGGATGTGGTCTACGGTGTGCGCACCGAACGCGACGGTGAAAGTGCCTTTAAACGCGCCACAGCGGCTATGTTCTATCGTTTGATCAATAGGCTGAGCGAAGTGCCGATTCCTGTGGATACGGGGGATTTCCGCCTGATGGATCGCAAAGTGGTCGATGCTTTGATGGCTATGCCTGAGCATGATCGCTTTATTCGCGGCATGGTGAGTTGGTTGGGTTTCCGGCAAAAACCCCTGCCCTATAAGCGCGATGCTCGTTGGGCGGGTGAAACCAAATACCCGCTGAGCAAAATGATCAAGTTTGCGTTGACGGCGATCAGTTCTTTCTCGACTTCGCCCTTGAAAATTGCCTCGTGGGTCGGGTTTGCGACCTCGGGAGTGGCTGTATTCGGAATGCTCTATGTTCTCGGTTTACGGCTTTTTACATCCACTTGGGTCGAGGGCTGGACGGCTTTGATGCTGGCGGTGCTCTTCATCGGCGGTATTCAGCTGCTGGTGTTAGGCATCATGGGTGAATACATAGGCCGTATTTATGGTGAATCCAAGCGCCGTCCATTATTTTTAATTCGTGAAGAGCGCATACAAAAGGCCACGAGTGCAGCGGCTGCAGATGAGTTAGCCGAATGAAAAAAGCGCTCAAACGCTATGCTCGCCCCTTATTAGGGCTGATCATTTCCAGCCTTTTACTGTGGCAATTATTCGCACATATTGATTTAGAAAAGCTGCGTACAACCTTGTGGGCCGCTAAAGCTTGGCCTATCGCTTTAGGTTTGTGCGCAGTGGCGGCGGGCTTTGCCTTGCGCGCCCTGCGCTGGCACGCTATGGTGGCGCATTTCACGCCCAGCGTGCGCTTGCCCGCCACGGCCACGGCTTTTCTATCCAGCTTTGCACTGAACAATACTTTGCCTTTGCGCGCGGGGGATTTGGCACGCACTTTTATGTATGCCAAAGAGCTGCAAACTTCACCGGCAACGCTGGCTGCGACTTTGTTGATTGAGCGATTACTGGATGCAGCAACTTTGGTTTTGTTGTTTTGTCTAGGCCTGTGGTGGATCCCTGCGGAGAAAATTCCTGCTGCTTGGATGGGGTGGGTGCAGCAGCTAGGCGCGATTTTTACAGCAGCAGCTTTGGCAGGACTAGTCGCTTTGTTCTTGCTGCCAAAGATGGTGATGTGGGCTTTGCGGTATTTCGAGCACACTAGTAAAGGCGCTAAGCTCAAGGCAGTAGTGGTGCAATTTGGTGCAGCTTTTGGTTTGTTGCGTTCCCCGGCGTTGGTGCTGAAGCTTTTGGCGCTGTCTTTGCTGTCGTGGGCACTAGAGGGCTGTGTATTCTTGGCGGTGGCTCACGCCTTGGGCATGGTGTTGCCAGGCTATGCACCTTGGTTTGCGCTGTCCACGGCTACGCTGGCGACTTTGATTCCTGGCACGCCTGGGCATTTGGGTACTTTTGATTATTTCGCGGTTCTCGGTTTTTCTCTTTATGGCATTAACCGTACTGATGGCGCCAGTATGGCGCTCTTGATTCATTTATTGCTGTGGCTGCCTGTGACGGTGGTCGGCGGTGTGCTGTTGTTGCGCCGCCAAGGCACTGGTACTTTGGAAAAAATTCATCAATTAGAGAAAGAGCACACATGAAAAGTATAGGCAAGAAGGTAGGGATCATAGGTGGTGGTTTCGCAGGCTTGACCGCTGCTTATGAGTTGAGTAAACGCGGCATTGCGGTCACGGTATTTGAGGCCGATAGCGCCGTAGGCGGTTTGGCAGGCACTTTTGATGTGCAAGGCGAGCGCCTTGAAAAGTTTTATCACCACTGGTTTAACAATGATTTGCATGTGCTCGATTTAGCGCGTGAACTTGGTTTAGGCGATCGCATCCTCACGCGCTTTTCGCGCACGGGCATGTACTTCAATAAAAACTTTTTCAAGCTCAGCACCCCTATGGATGTGCTGCGCTTTACGCCTCTGCCGTTTTTCGACCGCATTCGTTTGGGTTTATTGGCATTGAAGGCGCGCAAGGTTAAAGACTGGCGCAGCCTCGAATCGCTCACGGCCGAAGAATGGCTGATTCAGTTGGGTGGCAAAAAAGTGTACGAAGTGGTGTGGAAGCCCCTGCTGGATGGCAAATTTGGCCCCTACGCCTCTAAAGTTTCTGCCGTTTGGTTTTGGAATAAATTGAAGCTGCGCGGCGGCAGTCGTGGCTCGGGCGGAGCTGAAGAACTGGTGTATTTCAAAGGCGGCTTCACGGCGATTACTGATGCGCTGGTGGCGGCGATCGAGAAAAACGGTGGCCAGGTATTGCTCTCTACCCCCGTGCAGGGCGTGGAAGTGCAGGGCGGCAAGGTTTGCGGCGTTAAAACCGCAGCGGGCACGACCCCTGTGGATGCCGTGATTGCCACGCCCGCCCTGCCCATGATTGCTGACTGGCTGGCACCCCATACCAGCGTCGATTACGCCAAACAACTGCGCAGCATTGAATACATTGCCAATGTCTGCTTGGTGCTCGAACTTGACCGCAGCCTATCGAGCACCTATTGGCTCAATGTCAATGACCCAGGTTTCCCCTTTGTGGGCGTGATCGAACACACCAATTTCGAACCGACCAGCACCTATGGCGGTCGCCATATCGTGTATTTGTCCAAATACCTGCCAGAGAGCGATCACCTCTATCAAATGAGCGATACCGAATTCCGCGACTTTTGCGTCACGCACTTGCAACGCATGTTCCCCGAATTTAAAACTGAATGGATTTTGCAAAGCCACACTTGGCGCGCCACGCATTCCCAGCCTATTGTGGCTAAGCACTACAGCCAGATGATTCCAGCCGAGCAATCGCCCGTGGAAGGTTTTTACATCTGCACCATGGCACAAATCTATCCTGAAGACCGTGGCACCAACTACGCCGTGCGCGAGGGGCGTAAAGTCGGCCAAATGCTAGCTGATAAGCTGGCAAGCTAGGGCGGTCAGACTTGATTTACCTATGGGGTGAAAAAAGCTATAATGCGCGGCTGTGCGCTTTTTTGGACTTGGCGCATTTAAAAAATCAAGTTCATTAGTTCGAGGAGTTGCTCAGAACAGTTGCGCAACGCTAGCACTCGTAATTGGAGTTTTGCCATGGCAAAGAAAATTGTCGGCTTTATCAAACTGCAAGTTCCTGCAGGTAAAGCCAATCCATCCCCCCCAATTGGTCCTGCGCTGGGTCAGCGCGGCCTGAACATCATGGAGTTTTGCAAGGCGTTTAACGCGCAAACTCAAGGTGTTGAGCCAGGATTGCCGCTGCCTGTGGTGATTACAGCTTTTGCTGATAAATCATTCACTTTTGTTATCAAGACCCCGCCTGCTGCGGTTTTGATTAAAAAAGCCATCAAGCTGGACAAAGGCTCTGCTAAGCCTAATTCAGACAAGGTTGGCAAAATCACGCGCGCTCAGTTGGAAGAGATTGCCAAAGGTAAAATCAAAGACATGAATGCGGCTGATATTGATGCGGCTGTGCGTACGCTGGCTGGTTCTGCCCGCTCTATGGGTGTTACGGTAGAGGGTCTGTAATCATGGCAAAGTTGACTAAAAAAGCAAAAGCCCTACAAGGTGCGGTTGAATCTACCAAGCTGTACGCCGTAGGCGAGGCTTTGGGTTTGGTGCAAAAACACGCTACGGCCAAGTTCGATGAATCTATCGATGTGGCTGTGCAATTGGGTGTGGATGCTAAGAAATCTGACCAAGTTGTTCGCGGTGCGGTGGTTTTGCCTAACGGCACTGGTAAATCTGTGCGTGTGGCCGTTTTTGCCCAAGGCGCTAAGGCTGAAGAAGCTAAAGCCGCTGGCGCTGAAGTGGTGGGCATGGATGATTTGGCTGCCCAAGTTAAAGCTGGCGATATGCCCTTTGATGTGGTGATTGCAGCGCCTGATGCTATGCGTGTGGTGGGCACTTTGGGTCAAATCTTGGGTCCTCGTGGTCTGATGCCTAACCCTAAAGTTGGTACGGTTACGCCTGATGTGGCTAAAGCGGTTAAAGACGCTAAAGCGGGTCAAGTGCAGTTCCGCGTTGACAAAGCCGGCATTATTCACAGCACGATTGGTCGTCGTTCATTCTCTGCAGAGCAATTGCAAGGTAACTTGGTTGCGCTTTTGGATGCTTTGAACAAAGCCAAGCCAGCTACCAGCAAAGGTCAATACCTGCGCAAAGTGGCAGTTTCTTCCACTATGGGCGTTGGTGTTCGTGTGGATGTAGGCTCTATCGCTGCATAAAACTCAAGTCTTGCGGTTTTACTGCAAGCAAAAATTCGTGGGCTGTTTGGGGTGTTGCGCTTTGGTGTGATGTTTCAAGCAGGTCATCGAAGACCGCTGATGCCCTTGGGCTTAATCGCAAAACTTGCTGAGTTTTGCAGTCAGCGTAGATGGTGCACGCAATAACCCAGTTGGTTTTTTGCCAACCTAAATATTGAGTCGCTAAATTGAAGTGGCGCAAACGCTTTTCTTAAAGCAGTGGGATGAATAAGAAATTCGTTTGCATTTTCAGGAGAGTATCTTGGCTCTGAATCGTAGTGAGAAAGCAGCCGTCATCACTGAGGTGACCGCTCTCGCCGAGAAAGCCCAAACGCTCGTTTTGGCCGAATACCGTGGTATCACGGTTGCTGGCTTGACTCAGCTGCGCGTAAACGCTCGCAATTCAGGGGTGACCCTGGCGGTGTTGAAAAACACCTTGGCGCGTCGTGCAGTTGCGGGTACAGGTTTTGAATCTGTATCTGAGCAAATGACTGGCCCTTTGCTCTACAGCTTCTCTGAAGACGCTGTAGCAGCAGCCAAAGTTGTTGCTGAGTTTGCTAAAACGAACGATAAGCTGGTTATCCGCGCTGGTGCCTACAACGGCAAAGCTTTGGATGTCAACGGCGTTAAAGAACTGGCAAGCATTCCTTCTCGCGAAGTATTGCTGGCGCAAGTTTGTGGCTTGTTGCAGTCGCCCGTGTCGTCTATGGCGCGCGTATTGGCTGCTTTGGCCGAGCAAAAAGGCGCAGCAGCTTAAATTTAAGCTGTTTGCATAAACGAGATTTATTCAATATTTAGGACAAACAAAATGGCATTCGATAAAGACGCATTTTTGACCGCTCTGGACAGCATGAGCGTTATGGAACTCAATGAGCTGGTTAAAGCCATTGAAGAAAAATTTGGCGTGAGCGCTGCTGCGATGGCTGCTCCTGCTGCTGGCGGCGCTGCTGGCGGTGCTGCTGCTGCGGAAGAAAAAACCGAGTTTGACTTGGTTCTGACTGAAGCTGGTAGCAACAAAGTAGGCGCGATCAAAGCCGTGCGTGAAATCACTGGCCTGGGCTTGAAAGAAGCCAAAGACCTGGTTGATGGCGCACCAAAAACTTTGAAAGAAGCTATGCCTAAAGCTGATGCTGAAGCAGCTAAGAAAAAGCTGGAAGAAGCTGGCGCGAAAGCCGAACTCAAATAATTCGGCTTGCCCGATCAAGGCTGAGGCTTCATTTAAAGGCCTCAGCCTTTTGTGCTTTATACAAGTCCTACTTAGATTTGGATATCAAATTGGCATTTTAAGCCGCCAATTCTGCCTGAGTAGCTATCAAAATATAAGTGCTTACCGCTTGTATCGAGAGCTTACAGTCAAGCCCCTTCGTTCAGAGGCTTGACTGTGTGCTTTCTCATTCGACTAGAGAGAGTGCCTTGGTTCGGATGCTGGTGCAAGGCCAGCATCGTCTGCTAATGGCTGGTAGTGGCCAGCCGCCAAGTGTTGTGCGCGGATGCCCCTGCTCGGGCGTTTGTAAACAACCCCTAGTCGCCTTGATTCCAACTCTATCCATTCGGAGAATTCATGGCTCAGGTTTCCCCTTCCAACTACACCTACACTGAACGCAAGCGTATCCGTAAGAACTTTGGTTCTCGCGACGCGGTTCTAGAAGTCCCTTACCTGCTGCAAATGCAGCGTGATGCCTACACCACTTTTTTGCAAAAAGATGTGCCGCCTAAGCAGCGCGTCAACGAAGGTCTGCAAGCCTGTTTCTCTTCTGCTTTCCCCATCGTTTCGCATAACGGCTATGTTGAAATGAAGTTTGTCGAGTACAACCTCGCCAAGCCTGCTTTTGATGTGCGTGAATGCCAAACGCGCGGCCTGACTTTTGGCTCTGCTGTGCGCGCGCGCGTACAGTTGATCATCTACGACCGCGACTCTTCTACCGCATCTTCTAAAGTAGTCAAAGAGGTTAAAGAGCAAGAAGTCTATATGGGCGAAGTGCCCCTGATGACAGATAAAGGCTCTTTCATCATCAACGGTACTGAGCGTGTCATCGTGTCTCAGCTGCACCGCAGCCCTGGCGTGTTTTTTGAACACGATAAAGGTAAAACACACAGCTCAGGCAAATTGCTATTCTCGGCGCGCATCATTCCGTATCGTGGCTCTTGGCTCGATTTTGAGTTCGATCACAAAGACCTGCTCTACTTCCGCGTGGATCGTCGCCGCAAAATGCCTGTGAGCATTCTGCTCAAGGCCATCGGCATGACACCCGAATCCATCTTGGAAAACTTCTTCATGTTTGATCAGTTCAAGCTGATGGAGTCAGGTGCACAAATGGCCTTTGTTGCTGAGCGCCTAAGTGGTGAAGTTGCTCGCTTCGACATCACCGACAAGAGCGGTAAAGTGGTTGTTGCCAAAGATAAGCGCGTGACCAAACGCCACACGCGCGAGTTAGAGCAATCTGGCACTACCCATATTAGTGTGCCTGAAGACTCGCTTTTAGGGCGTGTATTGGCGAAAAATGTCATTGACGCCGACACGGGCGAAGTCATCGGCAAAGCCAACGAAGAGCTGACCGAAGCACTCTTGAAAAAACTGCGTTCTGCAGGCATCCAAAACATCGAGTGTATTTACACCAATGAGCTCGACCACGGTGCTTACATCAGCCAAACTTTGCGCACCGATGAAACGCAAGATGAAATGAGCGCGCGCGTAGCCATCTACCGCATGATGCGCCCTGGTGAGCCACCCACTGAAGATGCGGTGCAAGCCCTGTTCTTCCGCCTGTTCTACAACCCCGACACTTATGACCTGTCGCGTGTAGGCCGCATGAAATTCAACGCCAAAATTGGCCGCGAAGGTGCTGAAGGCGAAATGGTTTTGTCGAATGAAGATATTTTGTCTGTAGTCAAAATCCTGGTGAATTTGCGTAACGGCCGTGGCGAAGTTGATGACATCGACCATCTTGGCAACCGCCGTGTGCGCTGCGTGGGTGAATTGGCCGAAAACCAATACCGCACAGGCTTAGCGCGTATCGAAAAGGCGGTGAAAGAGCGCCTGGGTCAAGCCGAACAAGAGCCGTTGATGCCGCATGACTTGATCAATAGCAAGCCGATCTCTGCTGCACTGAAAGAGTTCTTTGGCTCTTCGCAACTGTCGCAATTTATGGATCAGACCAACCCGCTGTCTGAAATCACGCACAAACGCCGTGTTTCAGCACTGGGCCCAGGCGGTTTGACGCGTGAGCGTGCAGGCTTTGAAGTGCGTGATGTGCATGTCACGCACTATGGCCGTGTTTGCCCTATTGAAACGCCTGAGGGGCCAAATATTGGCCTGATCAACTCTTTGGCCTTGTATGCGCGCTTGAACGAGTACGGCTTTATCGAAACGCCCTATCGTCGCGTAGTAGATGGCAAGGTTACCAATGAAATCGATTACCTCTCAGCCATTGAGGAAGGTAAATATGTCATTGCGCAGGCCAATACCGTTTTGGATAAAGATGGCAAGCTCACGGGTGAACTGATTTCCGCGCGTGATCAAGGTGAATCGGTATTGGTGACGGCCGATACGATTCAGTACATGGATGTATCGCCCGCACAGATTGTTTCTGTGGCTGCGTCTTTGGTTCCATTCCTAGAGCACGATGATGCTAACCGTGCCTTGATGGGTGCGAACATGCAACGCCAAGCAGTGCCCACCTTGCGCCCTGAAAAAGCCCTGGTTGGTACGGGTATTGAGCGTGTTGCGGCTGTCGACTCGGGCACCGTGGTCACCGCCAATCGTGGTGGCGTGGTTGACTATGTCGATGCTACCCGCGTGGTGGTGCGCGTGAACGACAAAGAGGCTGTCGCAGGTGAAGTGGGCGTAGATATCTACTCCCTCATCAAATATCAGCGCTCGAACCAAAACACCAATATTCACCAACGCCCTATCGTTAAAAAAGGTGATGTGATTGCCAAGGGGGATGTGATTGCCGATGGCGCTTCTACCGATTTGGGAGAGTTGGCGTTAGGGCAGAACATGCTCGTGGCCTTTATGCCTTGGAACGGCTATAACTTCGAGGATTCGATCCTGATTTCTGAGCGCGTCGTGGCCGAAGACCGTTACACCAGTATCCACATCGAGGAATTGGTGGTGATGGCGCGCGATACTAAATTAGGCGCGGAGGAGATCACCCGCGACATTCCCAATTTGTCTGAAGTGCAGCTCAACCGTTTGGATGATTCCGGCATCATTTATGTGGGTGCCGAGGTCAAGCCTGGCGATACCTTGGTCGGTAAAGTCACGCCTAAAGGTGAAACTACGCTAACGCCAGAAGAGAAACTGCTGCGCGCCATCTTTGGTGAAAAAGCCTCTGATGTGAAAGACACCTCGCTGCGCGTAGATCAAGGCTCGGCTGGAACCGTGATTGATGTGCAAGTTTTCACGCGTGAAGGCATCGAACGCGATAAACGCGCACAGCAAATCATCGACGACGAACTCAAACGCTTCCGCATGGATTTGAATGATCAGATGCGTATTGTTGAAGCCGATGCGTTCGATCGTTTAGCCAAATTGCTCAGCGGCAAAATTGCTAACGGTGGCCCGCAAAAACTGGCCAAAGGCAGCAAAATTGATAAAGACTATCTGGCGTCAGTCGAGAAATACCACTGGTTTGACATTCGCCCTGCGGACGATACCGTAGCCAGCCAACTCGAATCCATCAAACTGTCGTTGGAGCAAACCCGCCACAGCTTTGATATGGCTTACGAAGAGAAGAAGAAAAAGCTGACGCAAGGCGACGAATTGCCCGCTGGCGTGCTGAAAATGGTCAAGGTCTATTTGGCCGTCAAACGCCGCCTGCAGCCTGGTGACAAAATGGCAGGCCGTCACGGAAACAAAGGCGTGGTATCGAAAATTGTGCCTGTTGAGGATATGCCTTACATGGCCGATGGCACGCCTTGCGATATCGTGCTCAATCCCTTGGGTGTTCCTTCGCGCATGAATATCGGTCAGGTGTTGGAAGTGCATTTGGGCTGGGCCGCAAAAGGCTTGGGCCAGCGCATTGGTGACATGCTGCAACAAGAAGCCAAAGCGAGCGAAGTGCGTGGTTTCCTAGACAAGGTGTACAACGCCTCAGGGCACAAGGAAGATCTGGCCAAGCTCAGTGACGATGAAGTGCAAGCCATGGCCAAAAACTTGGCTGAAGGCGTACCTTTTGCCACTCCAGTGTTCGATGGTGCCAGCGAAGATGAAATCCGTGCCATGTTGAAGCTGGCCTATCCGGATGCCATTGCTCAGGCCAAGGGTCTGACTGACACCCGCACGCAGGCGCAGCTTTATGACGGCCGTACCGGTGACGCTTTCGAGCGTAAAACCACAGTCGGTTATATGCATGTGCTGAAACTGCATCACTTGGTCGATGACAAGATGCACGCTCGCTCTACAGGTCCTTATTCCCTTGTTACCCAGCAGCCTTTGGGTGGTAAAGCCCAGTTCGGTGGCCAGCGTTTCGGGGAGATGGAGGTCTGGGCGCTCAAAGCTTATGGCGCGTCTTACATCTTGCAAGAGATGCTGACCGTGAAATCCGATGATGTGCAAGGCCGTACCAAAGTGTACGAAAGCATCGTCAAAGGTGAACACAGCATCGAGGCGGGCATGCCCGAATCATTCAATGTCTTGATCAAAGAGATTCGCTCTTTGGGCCTGGATATCGAACTGGAAAAAAACTAAGGCAACAGGATAGAAAGGTAATCTATGAATCTCTTACGCGACCTGTTCAAACAATTCACCCCAGATGAGCACTTCGATGCCATCAAAATCGGTTTGGCTTCACCCGAGAAAATCCGTTCTTGGTCTTTCGGTGAAGTGAAAAAACCCGAAACCATCAACTACCGCACCTTCAAGCCTGAGCGCGATGGTCTGTTTTGTGCCAAGATTTTTGGCCCTATCAAAGACTATGAATGCTTGTGTGGCAAATACAAACGCCTGAAACACCGTGGCGTTATTTGCGAGAAGTGCGGCGTTGAAGTGACACAAACCAAAGTGCGCCGTGAACGCATGGGGCATATCGATTTGGCCGCGCCGTGCGCCCATATCTGGTTCCTCAAATCCTTGCCATCGCGTTTGGGTTTGGTGCTGGATATGACGCTGCGTGATATTGAGCGCGTGTTGTATTTCGAAGCGTATGTCATTGTTGATCCTGGCATGACGCCTTTGAAGAAATTCTCCATCATGACGGAGGAAGACTTTGAGGCCAAATCGCAAGAGTACGGCGATGAATTCATTGCCAAAATGGGCGCTGAAGGCATCAAAGAACTGCTGCAAAGCATAGATCTGGACAGCGAAATCGAACGCATCCGTGATGAGCTGGCTGCAGGTGGCTCTGAACTGCGCACCAAGAAAAACGCCAAGCGCCTGAAGGTGCTCGAAGCCTTCCGCAAATCGGGCATGAAGCCCGAGTGGATGGTGATGGAAGTGCTGCCTGTGCTGCCGCCTGATCTGCGCCCACTGGTGCCGCTCGATGGCGGCCGTTTTGCCACATCTGACCTGAACGATTTGTACCGCCGTGTTATCAACCGCAACAGCCGCCTCAAGCGTCTGCTGGAGTTGAAAGCCCCGGACATCATTGCGCGCAATGAGAAGCGCATGCTGCAAGAGTCTGTGGATAGCCTGCTGGATAACGGTCGCCGTGGTAAGGCCATGACAGGTGCGAACAAGCGCACACTGAAATCTTTGGCCGACATGATCAAAGGTAAGTCTGGCCGCTTCCGCCAGAACTTGCTGGGTAAGCGCGTGGATTACTCTGGTCGCTCGGTCATTACTGTGGGCCCTACTTTGAAGCTGCACCAGTGCGGCCTGCCCAAGCTGATGGCGCTGGAGCTGTTCAAGCCCTTCATTTTTGCGCGCCTAGAGCAAATGGGCATCGCCACCACGATCAAAGCGGCTAAAAAAGAAGTCGAATCTGGCACCCCTGTGGTCTGGGATATTCTGGAAGAAGTGATACGCGAGCATCCCGTGCTGCTCAACCGTGCGCCTACGCTGCACCGCTTGGGTATTCAGGCGTTTGAACCGATCTTGATTGAAGGTAAAGCGATTCAACTGCACCCCTTGGTGTGTTCTGCCTTTAACGCCGACTTTGACGGTGACCAAATGGCGGTGCATGTACCTTTGTCGGTAGAGGCGCAGGTGGAAGCGCGTGTTCTGATGCTGGCATCGAACAATGTGCTGTTCCCCGCTTCTGGTGAGCCGTCTATCGTGCCTTCACAAGATGTGGTTTTGGGCTTGTACTACACCACGCGCGAACGCGTTAATGGCAAAGGCGAAGGCATGGTCTTTGCCGATGTAGGTGAAGTGCAGCGTGCTTTAGATAACGGCGTGGTGGAACTCACGGCTAAGATTACTGTGCGCCTGACCGAATGGAGCAAAGCAGCAGATAGCGAAGAATTTGTGCCTAGCACCAGTCTGGTGGAAACCACTGTTGGGCGGGCTTTGCTGTCCGAAATTTTGCCCAAGGGTTTGCCTTTCAGCGTGATGAATAAAGCGTTGAAGAAAAAAGAAATTTCTAAGCTCATTAATGCTTCTTTCCGCCGTTGCGGCTTGAAAGAAACGGTGGTGTTTGCCGACAAGCTATTGCAAAACGGCTTCCGCTTGGCCACGCGCGCCGGTATTTCTATTGCGATTGATGATATGTTGGTGCCGCAAGAAAAACACGGCATCATTTCGCGCGCGGAAGACGAAGTCAAAGAAATCGCGAACCAGTACGCATCAGGCTTGGTGACTGCTGGCGAGCGCTATAACAAAGTGGTCGATATTTGGGGTAAGGCTGGCGACGAAGTCTCTAAAGTGATGATGGCGCAGTTGGCCAAGGAAAAAACCCTGGATCGCAATGGCAAAGAAGTCGAACAAGAGTCCTTCAATTCGATTTATATGATGGCCGATTCAGGCGCGCGTGGTTCTGCCGCGCAGATTCGCCAGCTGGCAGGTATGCGTGGTTTGATGGCCAAGCCTGATGGCTCCATCATCGAAACCCCCATTACGGCCAACTTCCGTGAAGGCTTGAATGTATTGCAGTACTTTATTTCCACCCACGGTGCGCGTAAAGGTCTGGCAGATACGGCTTTGAAAACAGCCAACTCCGGTTATTTGACGCGCCGTTTGGTTGATGTCACACAAGACTTGGTTGTCACCGAAGACGATTGCGGCACGACCAATGGCCAGCTCATGCGCGCTTTGGTCGATGGCGGTGAGGTGGTGGAGTCTTTGCGTGACCGCGTGCTCGGTCGTACTGCAGTCGAAGATGTTATCCATCCTGAAACCCGCGAAGTGCTGATCAAAGCCGGTGAAATGCTCCAAGAAGATAACTTGGATTTGGTCGATGCCGCTGGCGTGGATGAAATCAAAGTTCGCACCGTACTCAATTGCGAAACGCGCTTTGGCCTGTGTGCTAAGTGCTATGGCCGCGATTTGGGTCGTGGTGGCTTCATCAATTTGGGCGAGGCCGTTGGTGTGATCGCTGCGCAATCTATCGGTGAGCCTGGTACGCAGCTGACGATGCGTACTTTCCACATCGGTGGTGCAGCTTCGCGTGCAGCGATTGCTTCTAGCGTAGAGGCTAAGAGCAATGGCCTCATCAACTTCAATGCAACTATGCGCTATGTCAGCAACACTAAGGGTGAGCTGGTGGTGATTTCTCGTTCAGGCGAGATCATCATTCAAGACGAACATGGCCGCGAGCGCGAGCGCCATAAAGTGCCTTATGGCGCGATCTTGACCATCAAGCCTGATGAGGCCATCAAGGCCGGCAAGATTTTGGCCAACTGGGATCCACTGACGCGCCCCATCATTACCGAGTACGCCGGTCAAATCCAATTCGAGAATGTTGAAGAAGGCTTGACTGTTGCCAAGCAGGTGGATGATGTCACCGGCTTGTCTACCCTGGTGGTGATTGACCCCAAACGCCGTGGCTCGACCAAAGTGGTACGCCCACAGGTCAAGCTGTTGGATAAAGCTGGCAATGAAGTCAAGATTCCTGGCACTGACCATGCGGTAACCATTGGCTTCCAAGTCGGCGCCTTGATCCAAGTGCGCGACGGGCAAGAGGTGGGCCCAGGCGAAGTGCTGGCGCGTATTCCTATCGAGGGCCAGAAAACCCGCGATATCACGGGCGGTCTGCCACGCGTAGCTGAGCTGTTTGAAGCGCGTTCACCCAAAGACAAAGGCTTGCTGGCTGAAACTACAGGGACGATTTCTTTTGGTAAGGAGACCAAAGGCAAATTGCGCCTGCAAATCACTGACCCAGACGGCAAAGTTTGGGAAGAGCTGGTGCCCAAAGAGAAAAACATTTTGGTACACGAAGGCCAAGTGGTAAACAAGGGCGAGAGCATTGTGGACGGCCCAGCCGACCCGCAAGACATTCTGCGCCTGCTGGGCATGGAAGAGTTGGCGCGTTATATCGTGGACGAGGTGCAAGATGTTTACCGCTTGCAAGGCGTGAAGATCAACGACAAACACATTGAAGTGATTGTTCGTCAGATGCTGCGCCGTGTGGTGGTAGAAGACGCTGGCGAATCAACCTACATCCCAGGCGAGCAGGTCGAGCGCAGTGAAATTCTCGATACCAACGATGCACTACGCGCCGAAGGGAAGATGCCTGCTACTTTCAGCAATGTATTGTTGGGTATCACCAAGGCATCGCTGTCGACAGACTCTTTCATCTCAGCAGCCTCTTTCCAGGAGACTACTCGCGTTCTTACCGAGGCAGCGATTATGGGCAAGCGCGACGAGCTGCGTGGCCTGAAAGAGAATGTCATCGTAGGGCGCTTGATTCCTGCAGGTACGGGCTTGGCATTCCACCAGGCACGCAAAGCCAAAGAAGCTATGGACGAGGCCGAGCGTCGCGCCATTGTGGAAGCAGAAGAAGCCGAATTGGCCGCTGCCCAAGCAAGCGACGATGGTGCTGCCGAACAAGCTGCGGATGCGGGTGAATCTGCATAAGCGCTGAATAAGCCCTCATAGGCTTGTAGCAAATCAAGGGTGGCCTGTAGGGGTCACCCTTTTTTATGGCCGTTGTTTTTGGGAGTGTTTTTAGCTTTTTAGGCCGTCAAAACTGCCTGAGCAGCTATACTTTTCACAAATAATCAGGAGGATAGATATGGAATACGATGTTGCACACTCAGCTGAGGTGGTAGAGGGGCGCTGTCACGCGGTGGAAGCGGGCGGCCGCAAAATTTTGCTCACGCGGGTGCAAGGCGTGGTGCAGGCGCTAGAGAATAAATGCAGCCATATGGGTATGAATATGGCCAAAGGCAAAATTGAAAATGGTGTGCTGCAATGCCCGTGGCATGGGGCTAAATTCGATCTATGTACGGGTGCCAATGTGGAGTGGGTACAGAATTTTCCTGGTGGTATCAAAGCGCCAGAGTTCATGCACAAGCTCATTGCGATGGGCAAGCAACCCGCGCCACTGATGCATTTCAAAGCCGTTGAAGATGGCGGGCGAATTTTTGTTAGCCTTGATGTGTGAACTTGGCTGGAGCCTGATCCTAATCAGGCTTCTTAGCTATGCCGTTTAGCCATGCCCTGATCGGGCATCGGGCTATTTGCCTGCGAGATTTTTGCGCAGCTGCTCTAGACTGACGACGCTTTCGCCGCTTGCTGTGTGTGTCATGGCGGGTTTAAAGGCGTGGCCGTAGATGACTTCTATCGGCAGGTGAATGCGGCCATCGCTGCTGCGCATGGCTGCTAATTCGGCCTGCAATTGCGCCAGCCATGTGCGGCCGCGTAATGCGGCAAAGCGATTGGGGTTGAGGTTGCGCCCAAGCTCGCGTAATTCAGTTAGCAGGGCTTGCGGTGAGGAGTAGGTCAGTGTCAGCTGTTCGACTTCCATCACGGGGGTGGCGAAACCCGTGGTGACCAGTGCATCGCCCCAATCATGCATATCGACCAAGCGCTGCACTGGTGCTGGCCAGCCCATGCGGGTGTAAATCTGTTGCAGGGGTTTGAGGGTGTCAGGCCCTAAACAGCTGAAGAACAATACCCCACCTGTTGCCAAACTTTGGTGCCACGCTTGCATTAATTGTGTTGCGTTGGGGCTGCCATGCAGCAGCATATTAGCGACTAGGACTTGTACGCTCTGCGGAGCTGGTGCAAAGGCTTGTGGCGCTGGCAGGTGGCTTGTATGCGCGGATGCTTTTTTGCCTGGCCAAAGCTGCTGTAGCCACTGTTTACCTTGATTTTTAAGGGTGTTTTTGCGGTTTTTTTCCGTTAAATCTGCCTGAGCAGCTCCTGAAATAATAGCTTGAGTTGTTGTTGTAGTTTGCCCTGTGGGGGCGTAACAAGTGGCAGACGGCCAGCGTGCAGCCAATGACTGCTGCAATTGCTGCCCACCGCTGGGGAAATGCCAGTTAGCCCAAGCGTCAATGGCAGGCAGCTGCACCAAATCAATTCGCTCTTGCAGGCGTTGACCCACTTCCTCGTGCAGCCAAGGGGCTTGTTCTTGCATCATTAACAGCTTAGCCCAGCGCCGTGCCGCGCGCTGATCCAAGCTCGGTTGGGCTAGGGGCTGATGTGGGTCAGGTGGGGGCAGTAGCATCACGCCATCCAGCGTTGTGTGATCGCCAAGACGACAAGGGTGCACAGAGCGGCGACTAAGTCATCAAAAATAATGCCAAAGCCACCGCGCCAGCCAGCACCTTTGAAAGCGCTGTCGGCCCAGCGCACAGGCTGGGGTTTGGCCGCATCGAAAAAGCGAAACAGGACAAAAGCCCATAACTGCATCCAAAAACCTGCGGGCATGAGAAAAACCAGAATCAACCAGAAAGCCAGAATTTCATCCCACACGATACAGCCAGGATCAGCTAGGCCTAAATCCTGCGCCGTGCGTGTGCACGCCCACCAGCCTATGGCAAAACCCAAGACCAAAAGCAACGCCCATGCAAAAGGGGAGAGCCAAAGTTGTAAGACTAAAAAACTGGCCCAAGCCCATAGCGTGCCGACAGTGCCAGGAGCGAAGCGCGCAAGGCCAGAGCCTGCGCCCAGGGCAATCCAACGACTGAGCTTGGGGCGCATAAATGCAAAGTTAAGGCCTGCGGTTGTTGCCGGCGTGCTGGATGGGGAGTCAGGCATGGTATCGGTTGATGCGTAACTAGGGCTAGCTAGGCGCTGATGCGGTTTAGGCCGCGGCGTTTGTGGTGTTTTGGCGCTATCGGGATAAACACCGAGGTGATTGTAGCTAGCGATAGCTAGGCGGCCATTTTGCACGGATTTCTGGGTGTTTGCGCGGCAAAAGCGCCGCTTGGCCGCATGGTGCTTGCTTGCGTGTGGAGCGAGGCCGCAACGACGCGCTTGAAGCCTGAGTCGTGGCGCAAAAAAGAAAAATTTATGCCGCGTGTTCTTACATATAAAGCTAGGGTCGGGCTTTTTTGTTGCTTGCTTGCCGACAGCCTCGTGTACACTACCCATAGTGTTTTTTAGTGCAGCAGACACTACCTATAGCGTTTATGTGTAAATGAAATGCTAGCAGGCTGGCCTCGACCAGCCTTGATTTTTGCCTTTTTCGGCCCCCTTCATATTCAAGCCGTTTTAGCGGCTTTGTTCGGGGCAATTGTGGTGTAACGGACGACAAATATCATGCAAACAATAGATTTCGCTTCTCCATCTTCTTCAATACCAGTTGCCGCGTGGGCAGACCCGGCGGTGCTGGCGCAATACCAAATTTTGCGTCGCAACGGCGCTGTGGTGGCGTTTGAGCCGAGCAAAATTGCTGTGGCCATGATGAAGGCTTTTTTGGCTGTGCATGGTACACAGGGTGCGGCTTCTAGTGGTGTGCGTGAGACAGTGGAGGGCTTGACCGCTGGTGTGGTGCGCGCTTTGATGCGCTCGCGCCCAGGCGGAGGCACTTTCCATATTGAAGATGTACAAGACCAAGTGGAGTTGGGGCTGATGCGGTCAGGGCATCATGAAGTGGCGCGAGCATATGTACTCTATCGTGAGCGCCGCGCTCAGGAGCGCGCAGCACAAGGGCAAACGGCTGCGGCCAATGCGGTGCATAGTGGCGTGCATGTGGTCGATGGTAACGAAAAACGCCTTCTGAATGAACAGCGCCTCTTGGCCCTAATCGAATCGGCTTGTGCTGGCCTGGGCAATGATGTGCGGGCTGAACCTATCGTTAATGAAACCTTGCGTAATATCTACGACGGTATTCCTTTGGCTGAGGTGCATAAGGCTTCTATCTTGGCTGCGCGTACCCTCATCGAGAAAGACCCAGGCTACACCTATGCTACAGCGCGTTTGCTGCTGCATACGATTCGCCGTGAAATCGTAGGTCGCGATATCAGTCAGGATGAAATGGCACTGGAGTACCCCAATTACTTTGCCAGCTATATTGCAAAAGGGATAGGCGCTGGCTTACTCGATGAAAAATTGGGGCAGTTTGATTTGGCTCGCCTAGGTGCTGCACTCAAACCTGAGCGCGATTTGCAGTTTGATTACTTGGGTTTGCAAACTCTATACGACCGCTATTTCATTCACATCAAAAAGCAGCGCATTGAAATGCCACAAGCCTTTTTCATGCGCGTAGCCATGGGGCTGGCCTTGAATGAAAAAGATCGTGAAGCTTGTGCCATAGAGTTCTATGAAGTGTTGTCGTCTTTCGACTTTATGAGTTCGACGCCTACGCTTTTCAATAGCGGTACACAGCGCCCGCAACTCTCTTCTTGCTACCTCACTACTGTGCCTGACGATTTGGATGGCATTTATGAGTCCATCAAAGAAAACGCGCTACTGTCCAAGTTTGCAGGCGGATTGGGCAATGACTGGACGCGTGTGCGCGCTATGGGCAGCCATATCAAAGGCACTAATGGTGAATCGCAGGGAGTTGTACCTTTCCTGAAGGTGGTCAATGACACTGCAGTGGCGGTCAATCAAGGCGGTAAGCGTAAGGGTGCAGTTTGTACTTATTTAGAAACTTGGCACTTAGATATAGAAGAGTTTTTAGAGTTGCGTAAAAACACAGGCGATGACCGTCGCCGTACGCACGATATGAATACCGCCAACTGGGTGCCAGATTTGTTTATGCGCCGCGTCATGGAGAAGGGGCAGTGGACACTGTTTTCCCCCTCTGATGTGCCTGATCTGCATGATTTATATGGTGCAGAGTTCGAGCGCGCTTATACGGCTTATGAAGCCAAAGCTGCGCGTGGTGAAATTCAACCGTCCAAGCAAGTTGCTGCAACCGATTTGTGGCGAAAAATGTTATCCATGTTGTTTGAAACGGGGCATCCTTGGATTACTTTTAAAGATCCCTGCAACATCCGTAGCCCGCAACAACATGCTGGTGTCGTGCACTCGTCCAATTTGTGTACCGAAATCACACTCAATACCAGTGATGAAGAAACAGCCGTCTGTAATTTGGGGTCCGTGAATTTGCTGCGCCACTTGAAAGATGGCAAATTGGATCAGGTCAAGCTGCAAAAAACCATCAGCACAGCCATGCGCATGCTCGACAATGTGATCGACATTAATTACTACGCGGTGAAAAAAGCACGCGAATCTAATATGCGCCATCGCCCGGTTGGGCTCGGCATCATGGCGTTTCAAGATACGCTACAGCAATTGCGTATTCCTTATGCGAGTCAGGCTGCCGTGGAGTTTGCAGACGAATCTATGGAAATGGTTTGTTACTACGCATACTGGGCATCGAGCGAGTTGGCAAAAGAGCGTGGCGTGTACTCTACCTACAAAGGCTCGCTCTGGGATCGAGGTATCTTGCCTTTGGATTCGATCGATATGCTTGCCCAAGCTCGAGGTGGCTATTTAGAAGTTGATCGTAGCCAGCGCCTGGACTGGCAGTCTTTGCGCCAAAAAATTGCGCAAGACGGCATGCGTAATTCCAATTGCGTGGCGATTGCGCCAACTGCGACTATCTCTAATATCGTTGGTGTTGATGCATCAATAGAGCCGAGCTTTGGTAATTTGGCAGTCAAGTCGAATTTGTCGGGTGAGTTCACCGTGATCAACCAATACTTGGTGCATGACCTTAAGCGTCTAGGCTTGTGGGACGATGTCATGATCATGGATCTCAAACACTTTGACGGATCACTCTTGCCTATCGACCGTATTCCGCAAGACCTCAAAGCCTTGTACGCTACTGCGTTTGAAATTGACGCGAGCTGGCTGGTTGAAGCAGCTGCACGGCGCCAAAAATGGATAGATCAAGCACAGTCATTGAACATTTATATTTCTGGCGTATCAGGTAAAAAACTGGATGACACTTATAAATTGGCTTGGCTGCGTGGATTGAAAACCACATACTACTTGCGTAGCCGTAGTGCTACACACGCAGAAAAATCTACGGTTGGCACGGGGCAGCTTAATGCGGTAGCTAGTTCCGTTGAAGCAGCCAATGCTATTGAAAAGATAGCTGTTCAGGCGCAGTCTGAAATGGCTAGCGTGCCAGCGACCGACATCAAGTTTTGTGCAATTGACGATCCAGGCTGTGAGGCTTGTCAGTAAAAGGGTAAATACATCGGTTTTTTTTGCAGCCCTATCGTATGGCACACGGCTAGGAAAAAAATTCCGATCAGCGTGTAAAAGCAAAAATCGCTTTGCATTTTTTTTTCTTATTCACATAATCGACTAGAGGCAAAAATATCATGTTGAGCTGGGACGAAAAAGTCACATCAGTACCAATCCAAAACCTCGGTACTACTCCCCCGAACGCAGCGCCCTCCCTTGCTGGAGCGCCTGTGGCGCAGCCGTCACTGCAAACCACACCATCTGCAAGCGCTTCTGTTGCTGCCCAAGCCCAATCTACCCGCCGCGTGAATGTTGCTGATAAGCGCATCATTAATGGCCAGACTGATGTCAATCAGCTCGTGCCTTTCAAATATAAATGGGCCTGGGAAAAATACTTGGCGACATGCGCTAACCATTGGATGCCGCAAGAAATCAATATGACGCGGGATATTGCCCTTTGGAAAGACCCCAATGGCCTGACTGAAGATGAGCGTCGTATCGTGAAGCGCAATCTGGGCTTTTTTGTGACTGCAGACTCTTTGGCCGCTAACAATATTGTGTTGGGTACTTATCGCCACATCACAGCGCCTGAGTGCCGCCAATTCTTGTTGCGCCAAGCCTTTGAAGAGGCAATCCATACGCATGCCTACCAATACATTGTGGAATCTTTAGGCTTGGATGAGGGGGAAATTTTCAACGCTTATCACGAGG
>CAZSPW010000004.1:0-34200 GCA_964608575.1 uncultured Burkholderiaceae bacterium
AGTGACTGGAGTTCAGACGTGTGCTCTTCCGATCTCAACTCAGCTGCGCCTGAACGATCGTGTTGCAATAAGTGCCAAGCCATGCGGGCTGCAGATTTTTGCCCTATGCCGGGCAGATGTTGCAGCGCGGTAATGAGGGGTTTTAAGGGTTCAACGCTAGGAGAGCTGGACATGGGTTTGACGGCGATACAAGCGCAACATTGTGGCATGAAAAAAATGGCAAAAAACGCTGGGTAAAACAGCTTGTCAAAGTGATTTTTTTAGGTTATGGTTTGCAGCAAGAGTAACCCAAATGGCTTACTCCAAATTGCTCGTTTAGGGTCTGCCCTATGGGTCTGCCTTATTTGAGCTTCTTATGACAAGAAAGGAGTTTGGTATGAACTTGATCATCAGTGGCCACCATCTAGAAATTACTCCTGCTCTACGCAGTTATGTACAAGATAAGCTCGCTTCAATTGCGCGTCATTTTGACCATGCATTAGATATCAAGGTGCTGCTTAGCATCGATACCCCAAAGGGCAAAGTTGGACAGCAAAAAGCAGAGTGCAGCATCCGCATGAAAGGCCAAGATCTGTTTGCCCAAAGTCAACACACAAATATGTATGCCGCTATCGATGAGCTGGTGTCTAAGCTAGATCGTTTGGTAGAAAAATACAAACAAAAACGCCAAGCCGGCCATGCTGTCCCCACGGGGCAGATGCTAGCCTAAAGCCTGAACCGAACTGATCACTTTTATAGCCGCCCTCAGGGCGGCTTTGTCTTTGTAAAAAGCACTCGTGCGAGGCGGCCGATAATCAGCTACTTATGAATACGCTTATTGCCTCCGAATCCGTTTCTCTTTCTGCTCGCTCGTTAGCTGCCGTTTGGCACCCATGTACCCAAATGCATTTGGCTCAGGATCAGCCGCCATTGGCTATAGCGAAAGGGCAGGGCGCATGGTTGTATGGGGAAGACGGTAAGGCGTATTTTGATGCTATTAGCAGTTGGTGGGTTAATTTATTAGGGCATGCACATAAAGGCATAGCTGAGGGAATTACGCGGCAACTAGCGCTGCTGCCTCATGTTATGTTAGCCGGCTGTACGCATGAGCCAGCTGTAGTCTTGGCCGAGCGTCTCGCGGCACGCACCCACGGTCATTTGGGTCATGCGTTTTACGGCAGTGATGGCGCAAGCGCGGTAGAAGTCGCGCTGAAAATGTCTTTTCATTATTGGCGTAATTTGGGGCAAGGTCAAAAACGCCGTTTTATTTGCTTAGCTGGTAGTTATCACGGCGAAACCTTAGGTGCTTTGGGGGTCACGGATGTAGCGATTTTTCGCAGCACATATAGTGACTTGATTCAACAAGCGATTGTCATACCTAGCCCGGCGTGTGCAGACTTACGACATCAAGACGCGCATTTGCAGACAGCACTAACTGAGTTAGAGCGGGTATTGCAAAAGCAAGCCACAGAAATATCGGCTTTGATCCTGGAGCCCTTGGTGCAAGCTGCCGGCGGTATGAATATGTATCCGCCTGCTTACCTCTCTCGTGCCAGACAATTGTGTACCCAATATGGGGTGCATTTGATTGCAGACGAGATTGCGGTTGGGTGTGGGCGCACAGGGCGCTTTTTTGCCTGGGAACACAGTCTGCTAGAAGATGCACAAGCATGCGATTGGCCAGACTTCATTACTTTGAGCAAAGGCATTACTGGGGGCACATTGCCTTTGTCTGTCGTGCTGTGTCAGCATGCTGTCTATCGAGCTTTTTTAAGCGAAGATATTGCGCGCGGTTTTTTGCATTCGCATTCTTATACTGGTAATCCTTTGGCCTGCGCGGCTGCAATTGCGACTTTAGATGCGCTGGAAGGCGGTGTGTTAGAGACTTTGCCTGAGCAAGAGCAACACCTGTCTGTAGCGATGCAAGGTTTACGGGAAGATGCGCGTATTGAGAATTATCGCCAAATAGGCTGCATTGCCGCTTGTGATTTAAAACAGGAATATGCCAGCGCTACATTCAGTGCCCAAATGCATTTAGCGGGGCGTGCGCACGGGCTCCTGATTCGTCCTATAGGGCGCAGTATTTATGTGATGCCACCTTTTGTACTAAATGCGCAGTTGGCTACAGATTTGCAAGTGGCCTTAGTCCGTGCCTTAGATCAAGCCCTGCATGCGCCAGTGCAATTGGTGGCCAAAACGGTGGCGATTTAGGCACTGAAAATGCGAAGCTTTTGTTAAACTGAGAGCAAGACTATTTAGAAAAGGCTACCTTATGGCAATAGAGCTTTATAACAAAAACGGACATGTTTGCTTGATGGTTTCGCATTTAGGCGAAGAAGACGGTGAGGCCGTACAAGCCAATCAATTTTTGATTGTGCATGGCAATACTGGCGCCTTGATTGATCCAGGTGGCAATACTTCGTATAACGAGTTATTGTTGACCATAGGGCGTTACTTTCCTGTGCAAAATCTGAGTGAGATTTTGGCCTCGCATGCCGATCCTGACATCATCGCTTCGCTCGATCGTTGGATGACCAGTACCCAGGCTAACTTGTATATCTCTAAATTGTGGGTGCGCTTTGCACCACATTTTTGCAAGCCGGGTAAAACCGCAGGGCGCATCATGGGTATCCCTGACGCGGGTATGAAAATTCCTTTGGGTGAAACCCATTTGCTTGCTTTACCTGCGCACTTTATGCATTCAGAAGGCAATTTCCAATTTTGGGATCCAGTTAGCCGTATTTTGTTTAGTGGCGATTTGGGTGCATCTTTGGTCAGTGGTGCAGAGGCGGCTGTGCCTGTTACTTCTTTGAAAGATCACATCCCTAAGATGGAGGCCTTCCACCGCCGCTATATGGTTTCTTCGCGTATTTTGCATTTCTGGGCAGAAATGGCGCGTCAGTTACCGATTGCCATGATCGTGCCGCAACATGGGCGCCCGATGAAGGGCGCAGCCGTAGCTGAATTTATCGATTGGATTGACGGGCTAGAGTGTGGCGTGGATCATTTCACACAAGACAATTACCGTATTCCTGCTTAAAAAACGATGCTCAACCGCCTGCCTTTGCGCTTTAGCACTAGCCTTGCTGCTGCAGTTGTACTTTTGGCTGGCTGCAGTGCTACGCCTGTGGTCATGAACCCACCTTTGGGTGCTAGTAACCATGTGGATGTGGAGCGAATCAATCGCCTACCAAACCGGAAATCGGCCAATTCGCCCAATCGCACAACGATTGTGCTGGCCTTTTCTGGTGGGGGCACGCGCGCTGCAGCCTTGTCCTATGGGGTACTTAAAGGTTTGCGCGATGTACCGCTGCCTGGGCAAGCGGGGAGGCGCTTACTGGATGAGGTAGATGCCATCAGTGCAGTTTCGGGTGGGAGCTTTACTGCAGCTTATTACGCCCTGAAGGGCGATCAAATTTTTCAGGATTACGAAAAGAAATTCCTCAAAGCTGATATCGAGAAAGAGCTGAAAGACAATATTTTCAGCTTAGGGCATTTATTCTCTCGCCAGTCGCGCTCGCAAAAGGCGATGGCTGTTTATGACAAGCATTTGTTTGGTGGCGCACGATTTGCCGATTTAACGCGGCCAAATTCGCCAGTCTTGATCATTAACGCTTCTGATTTAGGTCAAGGCGCGCGCTTTTCTTACACCCAAGAGTATTTTGACTTGCTGTGCTCGGACCTGAGTGCCGTGCCCATTTCTCAGGCCGTAACAGCATCTTCGGCGGTGCCCTTGGTGTTTAGCCCTGTCTTATTAAAAAACTACCAAGGTTGCGAGACCCAAACCGCGAAGTCCATTAACCGTTTAGTGGCTAAAGAAAATTTGCCTGCCCCAATGGCGCATAACCTGGCCATTTTGCAACGCTACGGTGGGCACGAACGCGCACATTACCTGCATCTGATCGATGGCGGCGTTACCGATAATTTGGGCTTGCGTGCACTTTATGATTTGATTGCTGCCCATGGCGGGCCGTCTGTATTTTGGCGACGCTTAGAGCGCCCAGCGCCGCGGCGTTTTGTGATTGTTTCGGTCGATGGAATGCGCTCTAGTGATTTGCAGATCGATGCAAGCCCAGAGGCACCATCGATTTTGCATACGGTGCAAGCGGTGACCGATATGCAAATGGATCGCTATAGCGCAGATACCCTGAATATGGTGAGTGAGAGTGCTAAATCTTGGGTGCAGCTATGGTCGCAGCCAGGTGCACCAGTTGAGTTGTACTTCTTGCACCTGCATTTTAGGCAGCTGCAAGACCCGCGTTTGCGTGACGCTTTGTACCTGATTCCCACTGCTTTGACTTTGCCAGCAAATCAAGTGGATGAGCTGATCAATACGGGCGAGCAACTTTTGCGCAGCAATCCAGAATTCAAACGCTTGCTAACAGACTTGGGCGCTAGCCCAGCAGAGTTACAGGCCGCTAGCCTGCCGGCTATGGGCGGTGCTGCGCGGTAAATTCCAGCGCCTAAAATTTAGGCAATTCGCCGTATTGTGTTCCACTCAAATCGATATTGCCATCGTTGTAGTGCTCTTCCAATTGGCCATCTAAGGCCTTGCCGCTAATGAAAATACTGGCTGGCCCATCCTGTTCTTGGATGGGTGCGGTATGGGCTGCAGGCAAGGCAACGCTTGCTTGTTGCAGGGCACGCTGGAAGGCTGCCAATTCATCTTCATCAGCCTGGCCAGGGTGATTTTGCATCTGTGTTTCTGCAAAAAATGCAGTTTGCCCTGCCTCCTCTGTGGCCAAACGCGAAGCGGCGATCATTTGCGTAGCTGCAAAAGTGGTGTTGTCTGCGGCGTTGGCTAGTGGCGTAGCCCCTGCAGCCGTGTTGGCTTGTTGTTCTGCCGCGCGCTCTTGTGCTTTGGCGCGGTTTTTGGCGCGCAATTCAGCCAAAGCGGTAGAAATGGCATCAGCAGCGCTGTGTTCAGACTTGCGTTCGGTGGTGGCAACTTCCGCAGTTTGGCTGCCGCTGGTCTGGTTTTCCTTGGGCGCGCCTGTATCGTTCCCCATACCAATGTGGGCGCTCAGGCCACCGGGTTGGGTGTCACCTGATGATAGGCGGATGGTGGCCGCCTGCCCTGGTACAAAGTGGCGCCAGTACACAGCTTGCACCACCACTTGCATACGAGCCATGGCGGTATCTGCGATTAGCTTTTCGACTTCTAACAAGCGCTCGGCCGGCTCTGATTGCGCCAGCTCCATAGACAAATCGAGTAGTACTAAAAAGTGCCGACCTTTTTGGTCTATCGAGAGTACTTTGAACTTATAGGCCGAAGACAAAATGCCTGAACGCAGCATAACTTCGCGCACGATGCCAAACAAGGCTTCGCGGCGCCCCATGCGATCGACCTTGCGCTGCTCACGGCGCTGCTGCATGGCTCGGCTTGAGGCCTCTTCTAGTGCGGCTTTGGAATGCCCTAACTGTTGCGTCAAGTCTGGCAAAACAGAATCTTGGGCGTCGTGCGAATGTGACGCG
Source organism: uncultured Burkholderiaceae bacterium (assembly GCA_964608575.1). Classification (GTDB taxonomy): domain Bacteria; phylum Pseudomonadota; class Gammaproteobacteria; order Burkholderiales; family Burkholderiaceae_C; genus JAMIFN01. The sequence goes on from CAZSPW010000004.1 coordinate 5,455, forward strand.
GGCTTGCGCGCAGTCGATTTGGACGAAGCTCGCGCTTTGTGTTTTTTGTCCTTACCTAGTAGCCAGCCAAACATAGCAATGCAACTTTCCAAAAATAGCTTGTTGTCATGCGCTCCAAGCTTTAGTGAGCGTATCGTGTTGGTGTTTTCTTGCCTATGCTTTGTGCACCATCAGAAACAAAAAAACACCAAACAAAAAAGTGCGGCAGCGTGCGCATCCTCAGGCTTGTAACAACCCTTATATCTTGCTACACGCGCATGACTCTTGAGCAAAATGCGTACCAGCTGCTGTTCTTTGGCCCTGGTGCTCGGGCACAATGCGCGCTTATGCATATCGATTCGCCCGATTTCCCCCTGCTGCGCGCGCGTATTTTTGGCGTAGGGGTGGATTTGTGTCAAGTTGAGCGCCTGCAAGCAGCTTATATGCGCCAAGGTGAGCGTTTGCTATTGCGGCTACTCACACCCGCCGAGCAGCATGTTTTCCATATGCGCTGGGGTGAGCGCCCCGCCCGAGGGCTGCACTATTTGGCCAGTCGTTTTGCGGCGAAGGAGGCCTTGGCCAAAGCTCTGGGCACAGGTATTCGCCGCGCTATGGGTTTTCAGGCTGCTAGCATTTTGTCTGACGAATTGGGCAAACCTTGCGTACACACGCATGGCGAACTGACAAAAATGTTCGCATCACAAGGTTTGCGTGCCCATATCAGCTTGAGCGACGATAAGGGTTTTGTTATTGCGTATTGCTTAGTTGAGCAAATAGGCTGATATTTACATGCCTTTTAGGGGTTTTAGGCCGCCAAAATTGCCTGAGCAGCTCATTTTTTAATAGCTAAAGCCAAGTTAGTACTTGCTCTTGAGTTAGGCGTGATTTTGGCAGTGCGGCATTGAAATCCTCGCTGCTGCGCCAGCCCACGGCAGCGCCTACTACGCTGCGCAAGCCCAGGGCGGGCAAGCCTAAAGTTGCGTCCATCACTTGCGGGTCAAAGCCTTCAATTGGGCAGGCGTCCAGCCCCATAGCCGCAGCGCCCAGCAGCAATTGGCCCAGTGCAATATAGCTTTGGTGCGCCAGCCATTCGGGTAGATCGCCTTTTTCGCGGTGCAAATCGGTGAAAAAATGGCAGGCAGCGCGGCGCTGGGCTTGCGCTTGGGCAGTGGTAAAACGGCCATCGGCGGCTTCTTGCGCTAATACGGCATCGATATGTGCTGCAGATAAATCGGTTTTGGCGCAAAACACCACAGCCAGCGCCGCATCACGCACTTTCTTGGCGTTGTAGGCGTAAGGCTCACCCGCCATGCCGAGAGCGATTTTTTCTTTGGCCTCGGCACTGCTGGCCAAGAAAAAATGCCAAGGCTGCGAATTGATGGAAGACGGCGCCCAGTAAAGCAAGTCTTGCAATTGCTGCAATTGCGCCGCGCTTAATTGGCGCGTGGGGTCAAAGGCTTTGCAACTGTGGCGTTTTTGGGCGATTTGGGCGATATCCATACAAACTTAAGCAGAAAAAGGCAGTGCACCTGCAAAATCGTTTTGCCGCCAAGCTTCATACACGGCAATGGCGACACTATTTGATAAATTCAGGCTGCGTTGGTCGGGGCACATGGGCAGGCGCACTAGCTGCGCAGGCGGCAGGCTGGCGCGTATGGCAGGTGGCAAACCTGCTGTTTCTGCGCCAAAAACCAAATAATCCCCAGCTTGATAAGCTGGCGCAAAACTGCTGCCCTGGCCTTTGGTGGTGAAGGCAAATAGGCGCTGCAAATCGGGCGCTTGCGTATCTAAAAACGCTTGCCAATCGCGATGGCGTTGCACACTGGCGTATTCCAAATAATCCAGCCCTGCGCGGCGCATTTGCTTGTCTTCCATATTGAAGCCCAGGGGCTCAATCAGGTGCAATTTGCAGCCCGTATTGGCACACAGGCGGATGATATTGCCCGTGTTGGGCGGGATTTCGGGGTGGACGAGAACGATGTTGAACATAAGCGGCGCTAAGTGTAATGCGCTAATGCACTCATGCTTTGCGGCCTTGTATGTCAGGCTTAGTACGGTGGCGCTACACTGCCTGCCCATCTGATTGGCCTTTACATTTGCCGCCCTCATTCTGCCCTCACTTTGCTTTTATGCCATCTATGCAAGATCAGCCCCAATCGCACAGCAGCCAATTTGCCCTCCTTACGCAAAGGCGCTTTGCTCCTTTTTTCATCACCCAGGTGCTGGGCGCTATCAATGACAATATTTTTCGCTTTGCCTTCATCGTCATGGTCACGGTGGGGCTGATACAAAGCAGCTGGCTCACGCCATTGCAGGTGGGCAGCGTGGTTAATGCCGTGTTTGTTTTGCCTTTCTTATTGTTTTCCGCCAGCGCGGGGCAGCTCACCGATAAATTCAATAAAACCCGCATCATTCGCCTTGTCAAAGATTTAGAGATTTTTATCGCCGCCGTGGCAGCCTGGGGCTTTGTGCAGCATTCGCCCTACGCCTTGCTCTTCTGCACTTTTTTGATGGGGCTGCACTCCACCTTGTTTGGTCCGGTGAAATACGCCTTGCTGCCGCAAGTGCTGCACGAACGCGAATTGGTGGGCGGCAACGGCATGATAGAAATGGGCACATTTGTGGCGATTTTGCTGGGGCAAATGGCGGGCACCCTGCTTATAGGCATTGAATTTGGTGTGCAATGGGCGGCGTTAGTCTGCGTGTTGGTGGCCATTGCGGGGCGCATCAGCGCACAGTTCGTGCCCATGACTGAGCCTGGGGACGCGGCGCTGAAGCTCAATTGGAATCCATTGTCTGAAACCTGGCGCAACCTCAAGCTGGCCTATGAGCGCCCCGTGGTATTTCGCTCTTTGCTGGGTATTAGCTGGATGTGGTTTTTTGGCGCAGCCGTGACCACGCAACTGCCCGCACTGTCGGCTGATTTGTTGCATGGGGATAGCCAAGTCACGGCCTTGCTACTGGTGATTTTTTCTGTGGGTGTGGGCTTGGGCGCACTGCTGTGCGAAACCTTGTCTAACCGCCATGTGGAAATTGGCCTAGTACCGCTGGGCGCTATCGGTATGAGTGTGTTTGCCATTGATTTGTATTTTGCCTTGCACGCGCTGACCCCGCCTGCCGAAGCAGCCAGCCTGCATGTGGCGGCGTTTTTGGCCGATGCCCAGCATTGGCGCGTATTGTTTGATCTGGCGCTGCTGGCCTTGTCTGCAGGTTTGTACAGCGTACCCATGTACGCCTTAGTGCAATGGCGCAGCCCTGCCACGCACCGTGCCCGCATCATTGCCGCCAACAATATCTTGAACGCGCTGTTCATGATCGTCAGCGCGGGCATGGTGGCGCTGCTGACGGCGGCGGGCTTCACCCTGGCGCAAGTGCTGCTCATTACGGGCATTTTGAATGTGCTGGTGGCGGGCTATATCTTTTTGCTGGTGCCTGAATACTTGCTGCGCTTTAGCGCCTGGCTATTGTCGAATCTGGTGTACCGCTTCAAAGTGCGCGGCTCAGGCCATATTCCCCTAGAAGGCGCGGCAATTTTGGCGGCTAATCATGTCAGCTTTGCTGATGCGGTGCTCTTGATGTCGGCTTCGCCTCGGCCCGTGTACTTTTTGATGGATAGCCGTATTTTTCAAAACCGCTTGCTGGGCTGGATGTTCCGCCTGGCCAAGGCTATTCCCATTGCGCCTAAAGCTGAAAATCCCGCTTTGTATGAGGCGGCTATGCAACGCGCCCAAGAAGTGCTGGCCTCTGGTGATGTGTTGGGTATCTTCCCCGAAGGCGGCATCACCCGCGATGGCCAATTGCAGCCCTTCAAAGGTGGCATCATGCGCATATTAGAAGATGCGGCCGCGCAAGGCATGGCCCCGCCCGTCATCCCCGTGGCGATTCAACATATGTGGGGGTCTTACTTCAGCCGTGTGGACGGTGCGGCCATGTGCAGCCCGCTGCGCCGTGGCGTTTGGTCGCGGGTTGGCGTGCATATTGGTGCGCCCGTGGCGGCAGGTACGGCTAAGCCTGAAGACCTGCAACAGCAAGTGCAGGCTTTGCTGCATAGTTAAAAAGCATAGCTGCTCAGGCAGATTTGGCGGCCTAATATCGCAATTTAATATAAAAAATCTCTTGCGGGGCAGCTGTCAGCATACTGTGCGGGTGCCGCCTCTAGGCTTGGTTCAACGCGGCCTAGGCAAACACAATGCCAAACGCAACATGGGCAGGGCATCTTTTTTGCTTAAAGCAGGGCGCTGCTGCGCGGTGTTATAGCCTTGCGCGGCGATTTTGTCCAAGATGCGGATCCCGCCCGCCATGACCAAGCGCAGCTCCAGCCCCGCTTGCCCGCCTATGCGCCCAGGCAGGGCGCGGGCGCGCAGCATCAATTGCCGCGCCAGGGCGCAGCATTCGGCCAGCACTTGGCGCAGGGCAGGGGTGTCTTGTAAAGACTGCACTTGCGCCTGGCTGATGCCATATTTAGCCAGCAAAGCCACAGGCAGGTAATAGCGGCCACGGGGCACATCAACGCTGATATCCTGCCAAAAATTGATCAGCTGCAAAGCCGTGCAAATGGCATCGCTCTCGCGCTGCGCTACTTTGTCGTGCACGCCATATAAATGCAGCAATAAACGCCCGACGGGATTGGCCGAATAGCGGGCGTAAGCCATCAATTCTTGATGATTGGCATACCAATAGGCGTTGGCACTGTGCTGCACATCCAATTCAAATGCGGTGAGCAAATCGTCCAGCAAATCCACAGGCAATTGGTATTGGGCGATAGCCGCAGCCAAGGGTTCAAACACGGCGGCAAAGCGGGGCGTTGGGCTTTGCCCTTGCGCTACGGCGTGTAAATCAGCGCGATACGCACGCAAATCGACCAAGCGCTGCGCTGCGCTCATATCGCCTTCGTCTGCTAAGTCGTCTGCCGTGCGGGCAAACCAGTAAATGGCTTGCACCGCAGGGCGAATACGCGCAGGACAGAGCCAGCTGGCAACGGGGAAGTTTTCGTAATGATCAACAGCCATAAGCTGCGTATCTTAGACGCTGGAGCCAGCCCGGTGTAGTGGTTTCATCACGCGTTCGGTACTGGTTTTATCAGCCCAGCGCGGGAAGAAGCGATCCACTAAACGGCGTTCGGTATCCATCCACGCCGCATACATGGCGGGCAGCGACAGCAAAGTCAGCGCCGTAGCCGCCACCAAGCCACCCATGATGGCCACCGCCATAGGTCCCCAAAACAGGCTGCGCGTCAGCGGAATCATGGCCAAAATTGCTGCGGCTGCGGTGAGCGCAATCGGGCGCATGCGCTGCACGGTGGCCAGGGAGATGGCATCCCAGATAGGCAGGCCGTTTTTGCGTTCTTGCTCAATTTGGTCGATCAAAATCACGGAATTGCGCTGGATCATGCCAAACAAGGCAATAAAGCCTAATAGCGCGACGAAACCAAAGGGGCGCTGCAAGAGCAGCAGCGCTGCTGCCACCCCAGGCACGCCCAAAAAGCCCGTGAGAAAGACCAAGACTGAACGGCTAAAGCTTTTGAGCTGCAGCATTAAGAGCGTAAAGGTCAAGAACAGCATCAAGGGAAAGCCCGCTGCGATCGATTCTGAGCCTGTGGCGCTCATCTCTGCTGCGCCTGCTACCAACATACGGTAATCAGCAGGCCAGGTTTTTTGCGCTTGTGCGAAGACGGGTTGCAGTTGCTCGGTGACTGTGGCGGGCTGAATACCATCACGGATGTCAGCATTGACGGTAATGGCGTAATCGCCATTCAAGCGCCACATCACGCCTGGCTCCCAATCCAATACGGGGCGGGCAATTTGCGCCAGCGGAATACTGCGTCCTGTGCTGGTGGCGACATAGATATTTTGCAGATCGCTCATGCGGCGTTCGTCATCGGGCGACTGGCGCAACACGATGGAGATCAAATCGTTGCGTTCGCGCAGTTGCCCTATGGTGGCACCGCTGTAGAAAATATTTGTCGCTTGTGCTAAGGATTGGCTGGTGACGCCCAAGGCGCGGGCTTTGTCTTGGTCTATGTCTAGGCGCAAGACTTTGACTTTTTCGTTCCAGTTGTCGTTCACATTGCGCGTATTCGGGTTGGCGCGCATCAGCTCTTTTAAGTGATCGGCGTAGGCGCGCAGTTTCACAGGATCGGGCCCGACCACACGAAACTCCACTGGGTATTTCACCGGCGGGCCACTGGGCAAAAAGCGCACACGGGTCAAGGCTTCAGGAAACTCGGCATTGAGCTGCGTCGGCAGCAGCTCGCGCAAGCGGTCGCGATCGGCTTTGGTTTTGGGTTGCACCATCAATTGCCCCACATTGGTTTGCGGCATCAATTGTTCGTGCGGCAGGTAAAAGTGCGGAATGCCCGAGCCCATCCAGCTGGTCACGCTTTCCACGCCATCCATCGCCAATAAACGCTTTTCTAGGCGCTGACCTAAGTCTTGGTTGGCTTGCATACTGGCGCCTTCGGGTAGCCAGTAATCGATCATCACTTCCATGCGGGCGGAATCGGGAAAGAATTGTTGCTCCACCTTGCCCATGCCTACCACGCCTAGCACGAATACGATGAAGGTAATAAAAATGGTTTTCCAGCGGTGCTCCACGCAGGCTTCAACGAGATGGCGAAAACGCCGATAAAAAGGCGTGTCATAGATGTCTTTATGCTGCCCCACATGTGGCTTAACTTGCAGCACCACCGAGCCGATATAAGGCAAAAAGTACACCGATACCACCCAGCTGATGATGAGCGCCAGCACCGTAACGGCAAAAATTGCAAAGGTGTATTCGCCCGTGATGGAGCGCGCCATACCGATGGGCAAAAAGCCCGCGGCGGTAATCAGCGTACCGGTGAGCATGGGCTTGGCGGTGTGGTCGTAGGCGTAGCTGGCAGAATCCATCATGGTGTGGCCCTCTTCCAGTTTGCGCACCATCATTTCAATGGCGATGATGGCATCATCGACTAACAGCCCCAAAGCAATAATCAGCGCCCCGAGCGAGATTTTGTGCAGGCCAATATCAAAAAACTTCATGGATATAAAGGTGATGGCCAGCACCAGTGGGATGCAAATGCCCACCACCCAACCTGGGCGCATATCGACAAACCAGCCCAAACGCCCGCCTTTGTGCAGCCCTAAACTGACAAAGCTGACCAAGAGTACGATGATCACCGCTTCCATCAATGCGCGTACAAATTCGGCGACGGAATCAGCCACTACTTTGGGTTGATCTTGCACCTGCTTGAGGGTCACGCCTGCGGGCAGGGTTTGCTCTATCGCGGCAATTTCGGCTTTGAGGTTTTTGCCCAAACGAATCACATCGCCGCCTTTGCTCATGGACAAGCCCAGTGCGAGCATGGGTTTGCCGTTGAAGTGCACCTGTGGCGGTGGCGGGTCTTCATAAGCTCGCTCAATATGGGCAATATCTGCCAGCTTCAACAAGCGCCCATTGGCACCTTTAATCGGCATGGCTTTGAGCTGTGCTATGCCTTGGAATTGTCCGCTCATGCGGATTTGCACCACATCGCTGGGCGTTTGTACTTGCCCTGTTGCTTCCACCGCATTTTGCTGCCCTAGCTGGGCGATGATGGCTTGCATATCTAAGCCATATTGGGCCAGGCGCTGATTGCTGATATTGATGTACACCACCTCAGGCTGCACGCCCCAGATTTCCACTTTGTTCACATCTTTAACGCGCATTAGGCGCTGGCGCAAGCTATCGGCCAAGTGTTTCAACTCGGCACTGCTGTAATCGCTCTCCTCGGCTTGTAGGGCGTAAATAATGCCGAAAACATCACCAAATTCATCATTGAAAAACGGCCCCTGCACCCCTTGCGGCAGCAAATAGCGCTTGTCGCTTATATGTTTGCGCACGGTGTACCAAACATTTTGAATTTCGCTGCCGCGTATGTTTTCCGCCGCTTCAAACAGGATGGTTAATTCCCCCGGTTTGGTGTAAGTGCCCACGCGCTTGACATGGGGCACTTCACCTAGGGTTTTTTCCATGGGGTCGGCCACCAGTTCGGCCATTTGCTGTGTGGTCGCACCTGGCCAGTAGGCGCGGATCATCATGGCGCGAAATTCAAAAGGCGGGTCTTCGTCTTGCCCTAGTTGAAAATAAGCGGCGATGCCAAACAGCATCAACACAATCATCAAGTAGCGCGTTAAAGGGGCATTTTGCAGCGCCCAGCGCGAGAGGTTAAAGCCCTGCTTTGGGGCTGGTGCAATTGGCTTTTCGCTCATGGCTTAGCTCCCGCTGGCAGATGTGTTGTCAGCCGTGGGCTTGCCTTCATAGGGCGTGACTTTTTGCCCATCAGTCAGGGTGTGCACACCAGCGACGACCACTTGCTCGCCCGCTTGCAAGCCTTTTTCTATGGCCACCGCATTGCCCACTATCGCACCTGTTTGCACGCTGCGCATTTTCACTTGCCCGGCTTGGGCATCAAACACCCACACGATACTGCCTTGGCTCTCGCGTTTGATGGCCGATAGTGGCAAAAGCAGGGCTTGCGCTTGCTTGGCCTCAGGCGGATAAATGCGCACGGTGCTGCCTAAAGCTGGGGCAGCATTTTGTGGTGCATCTATGCCTACTTTGACGGTGAAGGTGCGGGTAATGGGGTCGGCGCTGGCAGCGATTTCGCGCACGCGGCCAGTCCAGCTCTGCTGCATCTCTGTGCTAACGGCCGTCCAGTTGCTGATACGCACGCTGGTGCCTATGGGCAGGCTGTGCTGTGCGCCTTCAGGCAGGGCAAACACCACATCGCGTGGCCCATCTTGTGCCAATTGAAAGACGGGCTGGCCTGCGCCCAGCACCTGACCAGGTTCGGCCAATACAGCGGTGATGATGCCAGCGTAGTCAGCCACCAAATTGCCATATTGCACTTGATGGCTTTGTACCTGTGCCTGCGCTTGGGCTTGCTGCAGTTGCGCTTCATTAGCCTTGAGTTGAGCTTGTAATTTTTCTAATTGCGCGCCGCTGATAAAACCTTGTTGGCGCAATGCTTCAAAGCGCTGCAAATCGGCGGCGGCTAAGTTGCGGGCAGTATCAGCCGCCTGCACTTGTGCTGTGGCGGCTTGCTGCGCTAAGCGGTAATCGGCAGGGTCTAATTGCGCCAACACTTGCCCCGCTTTGACGCTTTGCCCCAATTGCGCGCTGCGACTTTGTAATTTGCCTGCTACGCGGAAGCCCAAACTGCTTTCCACACGCGCATGCACTTCGCCCGCGAAAGTTTCGCCGCTGTCTTGTATAGGTTGATTGCCGACGGTAAACAACTTGACTGCGCGCGCAGGGGCTTCTGCTTGGGGCTTGGGGCTACAAGCGCCGAGTAAAAATATTCCGGCGACAACAGGTAATACAGCCGCAGAAAAAGAAAGTAATTTTTTCATCAAAAGCCACCAAAAAAAGAAGCTGCTTTTTTCTGCAGCTCGGTCAAGGTTGTTCTCTGACCATTTGGTCATTAGTGTGCGAAAGTGTAATCAAAATCGCCTAAACCTAGCAAGATTTTCGCGGTTTTTAGCTCTTTTACAATAAGCCTTATGAGTAAATCGCCCCTTTCTGTTGAACACTGCCACGATATGCACGATGTGCGCCGCCACATCGATGCGATAGATGCAGTGCTGGTTCCCCTCCTGGCGCAGCGTCAGGGTTATGTGGCGCAGGCTGCGCGCATCAAACAAAATCTGGACGATGTGGTGGATGAGGAGCGCATCGAATACATCGTGGCGCGGGTGCGCCGCATGGCGCTCGATACGGGCTTAGATCCCGACATCGCCGAAGGCGCTTGGCGTGCCATGATGAATGGCTACATCGCGTTTGAGCACCGCGAGTTCAAACGCTTGCGGGGCATGGAATAGTTCCAAAGTTGATACCAATAACGCGCAAAATTTGAATTTCCGCTGGATTGGTATTGAAAATGGAACAATGGCTTGGCTGCCTCGGGCTTGCGGCTTTAAATAGCCATTTTTTTTGGTGTTTTCTGGCATTTAAGCCGAAAAATCTGCCTGAGCAGCTCACTTTTTTGAAGTGAATTTTGCAGTGGAATAGGCTTGCATCGCAGCCCAGCTGCAGACCTGCTCTTACCCAGCCTGCCGAATTTTGGCAATCAAACCTGCCGTGGAGGCATCTAGCCCCGCTGTATTGCCGCTGGTCAAACGAGGGGCTAAATCGCGTGCCAATTGTTTGCCCAGTTCCACGCCAAATTGATCAAAACTGTTGATGCCCCAAATCACGCCGGCACAAAATACGCGGTGTTCATACAGGGCAATCAGGGCGCCAAAACTCTCGGGTGTGAGCTTGTCGAGCAGTAAAAAAGTGCTGGGGCGGTTGCCCGCAAAATGGCGGTGGCCGTCAGTAGGTTCGGGCTTGCCGTTCATCAGTGCCTGCGCTTGCGCTAGGGCGCTAGATAGCAATTGGGTTTGGTGCTCCAGCAAGCCGTGTTCAGCCTGCGCCACGGCGATAAATTCACAGGGTATGGTTTGCGTGCCCTGATGGATAGCCTGAAAAAAGGCGTGCTGGCCATTGCTGCCGACTTGCCCCCAGACGATGCCTACGGTATCCACAGGCAGCAGTGCGCCCTGCATATTGACGCATTTGCCATTGCTTTCCATTTCTAGCTGCTGCAAATGGGCAGCCAAGCGCCGCAGGCCGTGATGATAGGGCGCTATGGTGCGGTTGGTAAAGCCACAGAAATTGCGCTGCCAGACATCCAGCAAGGCCAATTGCACGGGCAGGTTTTGTGCTAAATCCGTTGTGCGGAAATGTTCGTCCATGGCGTGCGCACCCGCCAGCATGGACTCAAACCCTGCTTTACCTATGCTGATGGCAATGGACAGGCCGATAGCCGACCAGAGCGAGAAACGCCCGCCGACCCAATCCCAAAAACCGAATGTAGTGCGGATGCCCAAATCGGCAGCTGCCTGCAGATTGGTGGTGATGCCGACGAAATGGGCGGCCACATCTTGCCCGCCCTGTGCCTTGAACCAGGCCAGCGCGGTGCGCGCATTGGTCATGGTTTCCAGCGTGGTGAAGGTTTTGCTGGCAATCAGAAACAGGGTGTTTTCAGGGCGGCATTGCGCCAGCACTTGTTGCAGCTCGTGCGCGTCGATATTGGCAACAAAGTGCAGGCGTTTGCCGCTGTCGTTATAGCTGTGCAGGGCTTGCACAGCCAGGCGCGGCCCTAAATCGGAGCCGCCTATGCCGATATTGACGATGTTGGTGATGTGCGGCTGGGCGCGCACTTGCTCAGCAAAGTGCAAAAACGCGCGGCGTGTCTCGGCAACTTGGGCTAAGTCGCCAGTCAGCTCGCTGTCAGGGCGGCGCAAAGCCGTGTGCAAGACCTGCCGCCCCTCGGTTTGGTTGATGACTGCGCCGGCAAACATGGCATCGCGTTTAGCGGGTAAATCGCATTGCTGCGCCAGTTCGGTCAGCAGTGCTTGGGTTTGGCGTGTCAAATAGTTTTTCGATAAGTCTGCAAAAACGAAGGGTGCTTGCAGGCTTAAATCGGCAAAGCGGGCTGGGTCGTCAGCAAAGGCAGCACGCAAATCAAAGCTGCCAGGCATGGCCGTTTGGTAATGCTCGCGCAGGGCTTGCCAAGCTGGAAGATGCACACAAAAACGCGGTGAATCTACTTCAGTTTCAGGAGCTGCCCAGGCAGCTTTTACGCCATTATTTGCCAAAATCATGCCTAAAATTTATGCTTGCAACAGAGCTTCTAGCTTGTGGCCATCAGCCACAAAATTGCGTATGCCTTCGGCCAATTTTTCTGTAGCCATAGCGTCTTCGTTCAGGGCGAAGCGGAAAGCCGCCTCATCGTATTGCAGGGCGGGCAAATCTAAGGATTTGGCGGCACTGGCATTCAATACTGGTGTGGTGATGCTAGGGGCTTGGGCTTGCAATTGTGCCAGCAGCTCAGGCGCGATGGTGAGCAGATCGCAGCCTGCTAAGGCTTCAATCTGGCCGATATTGCGAAAACTCGCTCCCATGATTTGGGTGTTGATGCCAAAGTGTTTGTAGTGCTGAAAAATCGCGCTGACCGATTGCACCCCAGGGTCGTTGATACCCGCCCGCGCGGCTTCGTCCCAGGCCGCGCCCGCTTTGGCTTTATACCAATCGTAAATGCGCCCAACAAAAGGCGAGATCAGGCGCACTTTGGCTTGCCCGCAAATGACTGCTTGGGCAAAAGAAAACAGCAGGGTTAGATTGGTGTAAATGCCTCGCGCTTCCAGTTTGCGCGCAGCTTCCACCCCTTCCCAGGTGGCGGCGATTTTGATCAGCACGCGCTCGGGGCCTATGCCTTGGGCTGCATACAGATCAATCAGGCGCTCAGCGCGGGTGTAGGTCGCCATGGTGTCAAAAGATAGGCGGGCATCCACTTCGGTGGACACGCGGCCTGGAATAGTCTGCAAAATCGCGCAGCCAAAATCTACCAGCAGGCGATCGACTTGTTCATCTAGCGGGCGGCTGCCAAAGCGGGTTCTGACCTGCTGCACAAGGGCAGCGTACTCAGGCTTTTGCGCGGCTTTCAAAATCAGCGAGGGGTTGGTGGTCGCATCCTGCGGTTGGTATTGCGCAATTTGCTGAAAATCGCCGGTATCGGCTACCACCGTAGTGTGGGCTTTGAGGGCGTCGAGTTGATTGGCAAATTCGGTCATGGGCAGGTGTTTTTTGCGGGCGGTTTTTTGCTATGGATTGCGCAGCTGCTGGGGCAGAATGCGCGTCATTTTTTGCTGATTTTATCCATCAATCTTGCGCGCCAGATGGGCGCGCCGCCAGCCTAGGGTATTTGCTGATTTGCGATGTCTGCAGGCTTAGCGCATCCATGTAGCAAACAGGTTTTTCGCTTTCTCTAATTTGGGCAGCGCCACCAAGCGGCAATAAGGCTGCTCGGGGTGTTGCTCGGCATAGCCTTGGTGGTAGTCCTCGGCTTTTTGGTAATTTTGCAGCGGTAGTACCTCAGTGACGGCGTGTACGCCCTGTTTGGCCAAATCAGCGATGGCGCTGTGTGCCGCTTGAGCTTGTTCTGCTGTGGTGGTGTAAATGCCACTGCGGTATTGCGTGCCGACATCTGCACCTTGTCGATTCAGGGTGGTGGGGTCGTGCAAAGCGAAAAAAACCTGTAAAAGCGCTTGGATGCTGATGTGCTTGGGGTCATATTGCAGCCGCACCACTTCAACACAGCCCGTTTGTCCCGTGCAAACTTGCTCATAGCTGATAGGTGGATTCTGGCCATTGCTATAGCCGCACTCGACCATTTGCACACCCTTGAGGCGCGCGAACGCGCCTTCTAAACACCAAAAACAGCCGCCACCTAAGGCTAATATTTCTAATGCAGCAGTAGCCATTTGGATTCCAGCCTCCATAAGGAAAAACGCACGCTATTGTCAAGCAAACGGTTTTGTATCATCGTCCTGATAGACGGTCGCCTTGAGTGAAGGCAGCACTTATATTAGAGCCAAACTAGTGACGGAGCAAAACCATGACTTACCAAAATAAAGTGGTGTTGGTGACAGGCGGTGCCAAGGGCGTCGGCAAAGGCATCAGCGAATGCTACTTGAGCGCAGGCGCCACAGTGGTGGTATGCGGGCGCAGTGCCCCCGAAAATGCCGCAGATTTACCCCAAGTGGGCGATAGCAGAGCTGAATTTGTGCCTTGTGATGTGCGCGATTTAGCCAGCTGCCAAGCTTTGATTGACGGCATTGTGGCCAAGTATGGTCGCTTGGATGTGCTGGTGAATAACGCTGGCGGCGCGCCCTATACCGATGCGGCTACAGCCTCGCCGCGTTTTCATGACAAGATTTTTGCGCTGAACCTGACGGCGCCTTTTGCGCTCTCGCAAATGGCGAATAAAGTCATGCAAGCACAAAACGGCGGTGGCGTCATTGTGTTTGTCGGCTCGGTTTCTGCGCTGCGCCCCTCGCCTGGAACTGCTGCTTATGGTGCAGCCAAAGCCGGTGTGCTCAGCCTCGTGCAATCGCTGGCAGTGGAGTGGGCACCAAAAGTGCGTTTGGTTTCGGTTAGCCCAGGCCCAGTGCGTACCGAGCAAGCACATCTGCACTTTGGCGACGAGGCCGGCATAGCTGCTGTGGGCAAAACTATCCCCTTGGGTCGCATGGCTGAGCCTGTCGATATCGGCAATGCTTGTGTGTATTTGAGTAGCGATCAAGCCGCCTACATCAGCGGCGTTAATTTGACGGTGCATGGGGGCGGTGAGAAGCCTGCATTCCTTGATGCCGCAAATGTCAAGCACGATTAAATTGAAAAACTCAACAAGGAGTCTGTCTTGAGCGATACCAAACCCGAAGCCTCTTGGATGGCACCCATCCGAGCCGAAATCGGCAAAACCTGCGGCAAATTGTTTGCTTGGGATCCTGTTAATGCCCCCATGATTCGCCATTGGTGCGAGGCCATGGGCGTCAATAACCCAATATATACCGACGCGCAAGCGGCTAAGGCCAGCGTTCATGGTGAGCAAGTGGCGCCGCCAGCGATGTTGCAAGCGTGGATTTTGTCTGGTCTGCATAAAAACAATTACCCAGCGGGTTCAACCACAGACAACCCCTACAAAGTCTTGCAAATGTTGGAAGAGCAAGGCTTTCCTGCTGTTGTGGCGGTCAATACAGAGTTGGAATTCAAGCGTTATTTGCGCATGAACGAGCGCCTGTACTACACCAGCACCATTACTGATATTAGTGAAGAGAAGGCTACAGGCCTGGGTGTGGGTTATTTCGTCACCCAGATGCAGACTTATTACAGCGTGAATGAGGCTGGTGGCGAGGATGAGCAAGTCGGCAGCATGATGTTCCGCTTATTTAAGTTCAAACCCACGCATGCGCCTAAGCCAATTGAAGAGAAAAAAGCAGGCTCTGCCGTGCCGAAAATTGGCCGCAGCATGCCTGGCATTAGCCCCGACACCCAATTCTGGTGGGATGGCGTGAACCAGGGCAAACTGATGGTGCAGCGCTGCAAAGCGTGCAGCACCCTGCGCCATCCACCTGGGCCGGCCTGCCCCGAATGCCAGTCATTCGAGTGGGATGCAGTCGAGAGCAAAGGACTAGGCCATATCTATAGCTTTGTCGTGATGCACTACCCGGAAGTGCCACCGTTTGAACACCCTAATCCTATTGGTTTGATTGAATTGGACGAGGGTACGCGCCTAGTTGGGCAGTTGCTAGGTTTGAAGCCGAACGAATACAAAATTGGTCAACGCGTACAGGTGGAGTTCAACACTTTTAACGATGGCGAACTGACGCTGCCGCAGTGGCGCGTGGTTCTGTAATACAAGGAGTAATTGGATGGATTTCAATCTAAACGAAGATCAAATTGCCTTCGCTGATAGCGCCAAGGCCTTGTTTGCTGACTTTTGTGCGCCTGAGCAGCAGGCTGCCTACGAAGCGACCGATGCGGGCTATATGCAGAACCTCTGGCAGCAGTGCGTGGACAATGGCTTGACCGCCATCATCTTGCCAGAAGCTGCAGGTGGTCTGGAGCAGGGTATGACCGAGCTTATGGCCGTTTTGGTCGAACAGGGTCGCGCCTTGGCGCAAGTGCCGCTGGCGCAACAACAATTGGCCGCCAGCGCGATTGCGCAATTTGCTAACGCTGCTACGCAAGCTGCGACCGAAGGCAAGATGCTGACCTTGGGCGTAGATGCCGTCAGCCTGAAGTTGGCAGGTGATAAAGCCACAGGTGTAGCGGGCGCGGTGCCTTTTGCTGATAGTGCTGATGCGGCCTTGCTGCTGGCGCAAGACGGCGCACAAACGCGTGTGGTGCTGGTTGATTTGCAGGCTGCGGGCGTGAGTCGTGTGGCTGGCCGCAATCAAGCGCAAACAGGTGTGGCGCAAATCAAATTGGATGGTGCTACGGTTCAAGTGCTGGATGCTGGCGCTTGGGGCTGGCTGCAGCCACGCGCTATTGCCGCATTGGCGGCGTTGCAACTGGGTGTTTCGGCTGAGCACTTAAAGCAGACGGTGCAGTATGTGAGCGAGCGCAAGCAGTTTGAGCGCCCGATCGGCACTTTCCAACTGGTGCAAGGCAAGATGGCTGATTGCCAGATGGCCGTAGAGGCGCTGCGTTCAGCCTTATATCAATTGGTTTACCGTTTGGATGCGGGCTTGCCCGCGCTGCCACAGGCGCTCGCGACTCGTGTACTGGCTTGTGAGACTGGACATTTAGTTGGCCATGCAGCGCAACATGTGCATGGTGGCATAGGTGTAGATATCACTTACCCCATTCACCGTTTTGGCTGTTGGAGTCGTCAGCTCAATATCGCTCACGGCGGTTTTGAAAGTAATCTGGCCGCTTTGGGGCATTGGTTGGCGCATCACGATCAACTCGGTTGGAAGTACGATTCAGAGGAAGCTACTGTATGAATACGCACACTCTAGCTCCTAGTAAAACTTTTACTAGTGTCGAAACAGGCTGGGAATTGCCCGCTTTGAGCGTGCCCATCACCGCCACCTTGATCACCGCCACGGCCATAGCCACGCGCGATTATGAAAATGTGCACCATGACCTCGAAGCCACGCGCAAACTGGGTTCGCCGCATATTTTTATGAACATTCTCACCACCAATGGTTTTTGCCAACGCTTTATTGAAGAAGCCTTTGGTCCTGAATGCGTGTTCAAAGACTTAAAAATCAAATTGGGCGCGCCTAATTATGTTGGTGACACCATGAAGCTGACTGGCAGTGTGACAGCTAAAGACGCTGCAAGCAAAACCGTCGAAGTGGCATTTAAAGGCAGCAATAGTATGGGTAGCCATGTCACAGGCACGGCTACGGTGCAATTGCCCTAAAAGAAATCCATGACTGGGGCGATCTGCTTTGTTACGCGGTGCTCGCAATGCTCATGCACCCTTAGTGCATTGCGCTTGCTGCGCTCCGTGCGCCGCGCATCTCATCCCCATTCATGAATTTTTCGCCGTTTGAAGATTTGCGCATTTGATTGAACACCTCCCACGAAAGGGAAAAACTAATGACCACATACGCCCATAACACCGCCATCGTTGGCGTCGGCGCGACCGAGTTTTCTAAAAACTCAGGCCGCAGTGAATTGAAACTAGGTGTGGAAGCTGCACTGGCCGCCTGTGCTGATGCGGGCATCAACCCGCATGAAATAGACGGCTTTTGCTCCTATGTGATGGACAAAGTACCTGAATACGAATTGGCGCGTATGCTGGGTTGCGAGGAAGTGAAATTCTTCAGCCAAATCCCCCACGGTGGCGGCGCAGCGGCTGCGCCCTTTATGCACGCGGCCATGGCGGTGCACACTGGTGCGGCCAAATATGTATTGGTCTATCGCGCCATGAATGAACGCAGCTGGATGCGCTTTGGCACGGGCGACTACGGCATCAAGCCTCTGCCCTTTTTCGACAATATGAACTACGGCTGGTATATGCCGCACGGTTTTCACACGCCTGCGGCTTGGGTGGCGATGTTTGCCCAGCGCTATATGCACGAATATGGCGCCACCAGTGAAGACTTTGGCCGTGTCAGCGTCGCGGTGCGCGATTTTGCCGCCACCAATCCGCAAGCCTTTTTCTACGGCAAGCCCATCACGCTGGAAGAGCACCAGCAAAGCAAATGGATTTGCGAGCCTTTGCACCTGCTAGATTGCTGCCAAGAGAGCGACGGCGCGGTGGCCATGATCATCACCACCAAAGAGCGCGCCAAAGACTTGAAGCAAAAGCCCGTCATCATCAAAGGCGCGGCGCAAGGCATGGCCAAAGACCAGCAAAGCATGTTCAGCTATTACCGTCCGCAAATCTCTGGCCTGCCTGAGATGGGCGTGGTGGCTAAACAATTGTGGGCGCAAAGCGGATTGCAGCCTGCTGACATCCAAACTGCCTGCATTTACGACCACTTCACGCCCTTTGTGCTGCCGCAGCTGGAAGAATTTGGCTTCTGCGAACGCGGCGAGGCCAAAGACTTTATCCGCGCTGGCGAGCACGCCCGTGGCGGCAAGCTGCCGATCAACACCAACGGCGGCCAGCTGGGCGAAGCCTATATCCACGGCATGAACGGCATTGCCGAAATGGTGCGCCAAGTGCGCGGCACGGCGGTGAACCAAGTGGCCAATGTAGAGAATGTGCTGGCCACGGCAGGGACAGGCGTTCCTACGAGTGGCTTGATTTTGGGTGTTGCCTAAACGCGAGCCTGATATACCTAGCTTTGCAATCAGCTGCTCTTATCCAGAAAAACGCGATTCCTACTATCTGACCACTATCTGATTAGGAATGACGCTAAAAACTCAAGGAAATTCAAATGTTCATTGATTTAACACCAGATCAACACCAACTCCGCATCAAAGTGCGCGACTATTTCAACGACCTGATGGCGGGCGAGCGCCGCGAGCGTATGCGCGGCGCTGAAGGCGGCCAAGAGTATCGAGACTTACTCAAAACTATGGGGCGCGATGGTTGGCTGGCGCTAGGCTGGCCTAAAGAGTTTGGCGGACAAGGCTATGGCCCAACTGAGCAGTTGATCTTTTTTGAAGAGGCGTTGATTGCTGGCGCACCACTGCCTTTTGTGACCATCAATACCGTAGGCCCTACGCTGATGGTGCACGGCACAGAAGAGCAAAAGAAAAAATACCTACCAGGCATTGCCAGTGGCGACATCGTTTTTGCCATCGGCTATTCAGAGCCAGGTGCTGGTACAGATTTGGCTACCCTCAAAACCACCGCGCAAGTGCATGACGATAAATTTGTAGTCAATGGCAATAAGCTGTGGACCTCGGGTTCTGAGGCGGCCGATTACATTTGGCTGGCCGCTCGTACTGATCCAGATTTACCGCGCCATAAAGGTATTTCCATCATCATTTTGGATACCAAAACCCCAGGGTTTAGCCATACGGTGATTAAAACTTTAAGTAACCCCACTGCGGCGACCTATTACGATAATGTCGAAGTTCCACGGGCTAATTTGGTCGGTCAGTTGCATGGTGGCTGGAAGCTGATTACCGAGCAGTTGAACCACGAACGCCTGGGCTTGGGCGCTTATTCGGATAAAGTTACCGCGCAATTCAAGCGCGTGTTGGCTTGGGCCAAGGCGCCTGATGAAAACGGTCAACGCGCCATAGAGTTGCCTTGGGTGCAGCGCAGCTTTGCCCAGTGCTACAGCCGCTTGGAAGCCATGCGCTTGATCAATTTCCGCATTGCACAAATGCTGGAAGACAACAATCTGGGCTTGGATTTTGTAGCCTTGGCTTCGGCTACCAAAGTTTATGGCTCTGAAGGCGCTATCGAAATACTTAAACACTTGCAGGAAATTGTTGGTGCAGCTGGTATGGTGCGCACTGGTTCGGCTGCTGCACGCTTGCAAGGTGAGATCGAGTATGAAACACGCGCTGCAACCACGCTAACCTTTGGCGGCGGCGTGAACGAACTGCAACGCGAATTGGTGGCGCAGTTTGGCTTGGGTATGCCGCGCCCTGGGCGCTAACGCTCAGATGTGCAGCTATACAAAACGCCCTGCGGGGCGTTTTTGTTTGACAAACAATACATCAGCCGCGCTACACTGTGCTCGTGTTCTTCATCCATTCTTTGAAAGGAAGCGTGCCATGAATACCATTTTTTCTAAAAGTAGTTGGAGCCTGGGTCTATTGGGCTTGGCTTTAAGCGGAGCACTAAGCGGCTGCGCCAATATGAGTGATGGTCAGAAAAGCGCAGCTACTGGTGCGGTCATAGGTGCCATCGCTGGTGCTGCGATAGGCGATAGCAAAGGCAGTGCTGCTGCTGGTGCTGCTATCGGCGCATTGGGCGGCTATGTTTGGAATCACGAGATGGAAAAGAAAAAGCGCGCGATGGAGCAGGCCACTGCTGGCACGGGCGCGACGGTGATGCAAACCGCAGACAACCAGTTGCGGGTCAATATTCCTAGTGATTTTTCTTTTGATGTGGGCAGTTATGCCATCAAGCCTGTCATGCGGCCTGTTCTGGATCAATTGGCCGCTGGCCTGCCTGGGCAAAATGTCGATGTGCGCATCATCGGTCATACCGACAGTACTGGCACTTACGCGATAAATCAGCCTTTGAGCGAAAACCGAGCCATGAGTGTGCGCAATTATTTGATAGGCAAGGGTATTTCTAGCAGCCGCATAAGCACCACAGGCGTGGCCGATAGTCAGCCAGCGGCTAGCAACGATACTGCGGCTGGGCGTGCGCAAAACCGCCGTGTGGAAATTTACCTTGGCCAACGCGCCTAAGCGCACTGATCACAGCTAATGGCTAGCCTTGGCTTGCATCCACTGCGCCACGCTCGTGTGCGCGTGCGCCGCTGGATGGAGGCCAGGCTGCCACGCAGCGATAGTCAAGAGCTAACTCAGCGCAATGTCTATATCCTGCCCACGCGTGCGGGTTGGATGTTGCTGCTGACCTTGGTGGTTCTGCTGATCGCAGCCATCAATTACCAAATCAATTTGGGCTATTTGCTTACCTTTATGCTCGCTGGTGCTGCGGCTATAGGCATGTATAGCTGTCACAATAATCTGCGTGGCATCCATTTGCATTTGCACTCGCCTGCCGCCGTATTTGCAGGCCAGGCGCTACCTTTAAAAATTGACCTTAGCCAAAAAAGCAAGCGCCCACGCTATGGCATAGGCCTAGCCTTATTAGACAGCCAAGATTGGGCTTGGGCTGATGTGCCCGCACTAGGCAGTGCCAGTGTGCAACTGGCTTGGCCTGCGTCCCAACGCGGCTGGCATGCTTGCCCTACGCTGAGTGCGCAGACGCATTACCCCTTGGGGCATTTTCGGGTGTGGACGGTATGGTGCCCAGCCAGCCAGATTTTGGTTTATCCCCAGCCTGAAAACCCCAGCCCGCCTTTGCCCGCAGGCACGCCCACAGCGGGTGAACAAGCCAGTATCAGCAGTCAGGCAGCCAGCGGCGAGTTTGACGGCGTGCGCCCTTATCGTCGCGGCGATGCGCTCAAAACCATAGTCTGGAAAAAAATGGCTAAGGGGGATGCATTGGTCAGCCGTGATAGCCAGCAGCTGCACAGCAGCCAGCTATGGCTGGATTACCAGCAAACCGGTGGGGCGCTGGGCAAAGAAGCACGCTTGTCGCGCTTGACAGCCTGGGTGCTGGTCGCGCATCAGCGCGAATTGCGTTATGGCTTGCGCTTGCCCAATCTTGAGATTCCCCCTGGCAGCGGCACCGCCCAACGCGATCGTTGCTTGCAAGCCTTGGCGCTGGCATAAAACGCCAAAAGTGCGAATTTATTCTCGATATCAATATGCAAGCCATGCACAATCGCACTGCTCTTAGCCGTTGCGAAGGGCTTTATTCTTTAAGGAAACAACGATGGGCTTACTCGATTCTCTTATTAGCGGCGCGCTGAATAATTTGGGCGGCCATGATGGCCAGCCGCAAGCCCAGGGCGGCTTGAACATCAGCCCGGCGATGTTGATGGCAGCTGCACCTTTGGTGTTGAAGTTGCTCAGCAATGACGGTCAGCAAGGCGGTTTAGCCGGCTTGATTGCTAAATTTCAGCAAGCCGGCTTGGGCGATGCGATTGACTCTTGGGTCGGCAGCGGTGCCAATCAAGCGGTTTCTGGCGATCAAATCAGCGCTGCACTGGGGTCAGACTTCATCAGCCAATTGGCGCAAAAAGCAGGTGTTGCCGATAGCGAAGCGGCTGGCAGCTTGGCGCAACTATTGCCGCAACTGATCAATTACTTAACACCTAATGGCCAAGCGCCTGCAGGTGGTTTGGGCAATACGGACGAATTGATGGGGCAATTGGGCGGTCTGCTGGGCGGCGGGCAGGCCGGTGGCCTAGGCCAAATGCTGGGTGGTTTGGCCGGCGCTTTTTTGAAAAAGTAAAACGCGCCGCTGGCTACAGGCTTGTGCGCGCAGCCCAGCTTTAAAGCGCGCTTAAAGCCAGCTCCACCCCTTTATTCGCTAGCGCATCAGCGGCTTCGTTGCCAGGATCGCCCGCATGGCCTTTGACCCAATGCCAGCGCAGCTGGTGTGGGCTGGTGGCAACCAATTGATCTAATTGCTGCCACAGCTCGACATTTTTGACGGGTTTTTTATCGGCTGTGCGCCAGCCGCGCGCTTTCCAGCCATGCACCCATTCGGTGATGCCTTTGCGCACATATTCGCTATCTAGGTGCAAATCCACGCTGCAGGGTTTTTTCAGGGCTTGCAAAGCCTCAATCACGGCTTGCAATTCCATGCGGTTATTGGTGGTGAGTTTTTCGCCACCGTATAACTCTTTACGCAGGGCACCGCTGATCAGGAGCACGCCCCAACCGCCAGGGCCTGGGTTGCCTTTGCACGCGCCATCGGTATAAATGGTGACTAAAGGGGCTAGTTGAGCTGGCGCTGGCTTCTCTTGTTTTTTAAGCATGTTTTTGGTATTTTTCCGCGTCAAATCTGCCTGGAAAGCTCACTTTTTTATGCAAAATTAGGAGCCGTTAGGCAAATTGAGGCGGTTTTCAAAATCCAAAAATTCGCTGTCTTGTGCATCGAGCGGCAAGCTGGCCTGTAAACCTTGTTCAGCCAAGACTGGCCCTTGCGCTGCATCACCCGTGATGTAGTGGGCATCAAAGCAGCTGGCTTCAAATGTGTTGACTGTGGGATTGAGTGCGCGCACAGCCATTTTCATGGCTTCTAAATCTTGGTAAATCAGGGCATCGGCACCGATTTGCTCGCGGATTTCTTCAATGCTGCGGTTGTGCGCCACCAGTTCTTCTTTGGTAGGCATATCAATGCCGTAGATATTGGGGTAGCGCACTGGTGGTGCGGCCGAGGCCAAATACACCTTATTCGCACCGGCTTGGCGCGCCATTTGCACAATTTCGCGGCTGGTAGTGCCACGCACGATGGAATCATCTACCAGCAAGACATTGCGGCCTTTGAATTCGCTGGTAATGGCGTTGAGTTTTTGGCGCACAGATTTTTTGCGCACGGCCTGCCCTGGCATGATGAAGGTGCGCCCCACATAGCGGTTTTTTACAAAACCTTCGCGATAGGGAATGCCTAGATGCTGCGCCAGTTGCATGGCGCTGGGGCGGCTGGATTCGGGGATGGGAATAACCGCGTCAATATCGCTTTTGGCGATGTGTTTGAGCACCTCTTCAGCCAAAGTCACGCCCATATTCACGCGCGCTTGATAGACGCTGATGCCATCTATGGTAGAGTCGGGGCGTGCCAAATAAATGTATTCAAACAGGCAGGGCACCAGCTCGGTTTTGCTCGCGCATTGGCGGCTGTGCAGTTTGCCTTGCTTGTCTATCAGTACCGCTTCGCCTGGGGCAATATCGCGCTCAAACTGAAAGAGCGTGCCCTCTAAGGCTACCGATTCAGAGGCCAGCATCACAGCGCCATCTTCGTTACGCCCTATGCATAGAGGGCGAATCCCATGCGGATCACGAAACGCCACCATACCAAAACCTGCAATCATGGCGATCACGGCGTAAGCGCCACGAATGCGGCGGTGTACGGCACTGATGGCGCTGAAAATAGACTCTGGATCGAGCGCAGTATGGCGTGTGGCTTGCTCCAGTTCGTGTGCGAAGATGTTGATCAGCGCCTCGGTGTCGCTTTCGGTGTTGAGGTGGCGGTGATCAATTTCAAACAGCTGCTGGCGCAGCTCTGCGGTATTGGTTAAATTGCCGTTATGCACCAACACAATGCCATATGGCGCATTGACATAAAAGGGTTGCGCTTCTTCGGCGCTATCGGCGTTACCCGCAGTGGGGTAGCGCACTTGCCCTAGGCCGATATTGCCTGGTAGCGAGCGCATATTGCGCGTGCGGAACACATCACGCACCATGCCTTTGGCTTTGTGCATATTGAAGCGCGAGCCTTGCTGGGTGACGATGCCAGCGGCATCTTGCCCACGGTGCTGCAACAAGAGCAGGGCATCGTATAAAAGTTGATTGACAGGTTCTTGGGCGGCAATGCCGACAATTCCACACATGGAGCGGTCCTAGGGGGCGGGTTGGAGGTAGGCCTGTATTTTCGCAGGTAATAAGGGTTTTACCTTGGTCAGACTGCGATCCAAATGGTTTGCGCTTTGCGCGCTGCGCCAATCGGCATCTTGGGTTAAGGGGGTTAAATGCGCCACAGCGGTGAGGGTAAGCAAAATCAAAACCGCACGCACCAGGCCAAAGCAAGCCCCTAGAAAACGATCGACGGGCTTTAAGCCGATGGCACTGGTGAGCTGTTTTAAACCCCAAGCAGCCAAACCTGAGAGTATCAGCACGGCCACAAATAGCAGCACAAAAGCCAAAGCGTATTGCGCTGCCTGCCCCCAGCCCTGCAGGGGCAGGTGCGCAGCCAGTACAGGTTGGGTGGTGCTGGCGTAGTGTTGGGCGATGATAAAAGCGGCTATCCAGCCCATCAGCGCAAAGACCTCATAAATCAGCCCGCGCCAAAGCCCGAGTAATAGCGAGACGCCAATAACGGCTAGGCAGAGCCAATCTATCCAGTTGAGTGCGGGCATGGTAGGGCAGGCTTACAGCGTCAAAATCGCCGCGGGTAGCCCTAAGGCTTTGATTTTTTTGGCCGCAGCGTCGGCATCTTCAGCTTTATTGAAGGGGCCCACGCGCAAGCGAATCAATTTACCGCGTGGTGTATCAATTTCTTGCGTGTAGGTTTTCAAGCCCAGGTTTTCGACTCTGCGGCGCACTTCAGCCGCTTTGGCGGCATCGGCAAAGCTGCCAAACTGCACCACGCTGCGCTCATTGGGTTTGACATCAGATTTGGTATCAGATTTGGTATCTGGTTTAGGCTCGCTTTTGCCTTCTAGTAAAGCGCGGGCACGCGCGGCTTCTTCTGCCTTAGCCTTTTCTTTGTCTGCTTTGGCTTGTGCCAATTGCGCTTGTTTAGCCTGTTGCGCTTTTTCTGTTTTTTCTGCCTTTTCGCGCGCCAGCTTATCGGCTGCAGCCTTTTGTTCTAAGGCGCGGGCGGCGGCGGCTTGGGCGGCATTGGGCGCGGGTTCGTCGCTGCCTGCGGCAAGGGGCGCGTCATCGAGCATCTCCTCGTTTTCGGCCAATGCAGCGCGGCGGCGCGCACGAATTTGTGCGGGCGTGTCTGCTGCGCTGGCAGGCGCAGCTGTGTTGCTGGCCTTGGATCCAAGGCTAGGGCTGATGTCTTTTTCTGCAGCTGCAGGAATTTGTACGCTCAAACGCTCGCCACGGGCGGGAATTTCATAAACGATTTCTCTGTCGTTGGGGCGCGGCTCGGTATCGAGCACCCAAGCAAAGAGAGCGATACCCGCCAATATCAGCACGGCCATGCCGATCAGGCGATTGCGCGCTTGGCGCTTGAGGGCTTGCAAATGCGGGTTATGTGGTGCATTGCTGGCAGGTGCAGCATCGGAGCTGGAGGTGCGGCGAAACCAAGACATAGAGAGCCTAATGAGAAACTGCTGGCAGTGGGTGCGGACGCTCAAGCGGGCAAATGCGGCGCGGGTGGGCGCGGCTCGCCATTCTCTAGCACTCCGCCGACGGTGAGGAAGGAGCCAAAGACGATGATTCTATCGTTAGGGGCGGCGGCGGCAAAGGCGGCATCCAGTCCGGCCTGTGGGTTGGCGTGGCAGCTGCTGGCGCTGGTTTTGCGGGTATTCATGGCCGTCCATTGTGCTTGCACCGTTTGCGCTTTTGCTGCACGAGGCGTGGGCAAATCGCAAAAATACCAGCGGTCGATGATGGGATTCAATTTGGCCAACATAGGTGCCAGCTCTTTATCGGCCATCACCCCGAATACGGCGTGGGTGCAGGGGTAATAGCCCTGGGCATCTAAGTTTGCGGCCAAGGCTGCGGCTGAATGCGGGTTGTGCGCCACATCCAAAATCACAGGTGGCTGACCCGCAATGATTTGAAAGCGCCCAGGCAGCTCGGCACTGGCCAAACCACGGCGCACGGCTTGCGCATCCACTGGCAAAGTAGGGCGCAAGGCATAGACCGCAGCCAAAGCACCTGCGGCATTGAGCAATTGGTTCGCACCGCGCAGGGCGGGGTAGGCCAGACCTGCCAAGCGTTTATTGCGCCCAGCCCAGGCCCATTGCTGTTGGTCGCCAGAAAAGTTGAAATCCTGCCCAAAGCGCCAAACATCGCAACCCAGCTCTTGCGCGATTTCTACCGTGCTGGCGGGTGGCATGGGGTCGCCAATGATGGCGGGGCAGCCGGCGCGGAAAATACCAGCTTTCTCGCGCCCTATGCCTTCGCGGTCGCTGCCCAAAAATTCGATGTGATCAATATCTATGCTGGTGACGATGGCGCAGTCGCTGTCAACGATATTGACCGCATCTAGCCTGCCGCCTAAGCCCACTTCCAAAATCGCTACATCCACTTGCGCCGCTTGGATCAGCAGCAGGCAGGCCAGGGTGGTGTATTCAAAATAGCTCAGGCTGATGGCGGGCGCAGCCAGTCGCGCGGCTTCTACGCGGGCAAAAGCGGCAGCTAAATCTGCGGCCGCCACCGACTGCCCGTGAATGCGGCAGCGTTCTTCAAAATGCACCAAATGTGGCGAGGTGTAGAGGCCAGTTTTATAGCCCGCAGCCGCGTAAATGCCTTCGAGCGTGGCGCAGGTCGAGCCCTTGCCATTGGTGCCCGCCACGGTGATAACGGGGCAGTTCAGTTTGCCGTTTTGCAGCAATTGCAGGCGTTCGGCCACGGCGCGCACGCGCTCTAGCCCCAATTCAATACCGACGGGGTGTATGCCTTCGATATAGGCCAGCCAATCGGCCAAGGGGGCGGTAGATGCGGGGGCGGTGTATGACATAGTAATTAATGTATTTTTAAGGGTGTTTTTGCGGTTTTATTCCGTCAAAACTGCCTGAGCAGCTATGGTTTTTTGGGTTCTTGGGGCCTGAAGACTTAAGCCTTGTTCTTTTGCGGCCTTTGCCAGCCTTCTTTCACCACCTGTTTGCCGCGTGCCACGGCCAGCGATTGCGCGGGCACATCTTTGCTGATGGTGGAGCCGCCGCCCACGGTAGAGCCTGCGCCAATTTCCACAGGTGCGACCAGTACGCAATTGCTGCCAATATGCACATCTGCGCCCAGCACGGTGCGGTGCTTATTCGCGCCGTCGTAATTGGCGGTGATGCTGCCCGCGCCATAGTTCACGCGCTCGCCCACCGTGGCATCGCCCAAATAGGCCAAGTGGTTGGCCTTGGCGCCTTTGGCCAGGGTGGAATTTTTCACTTCGACAAAATTGCCAATATGCACTTCTTCGGCCAGTTGTGCCCCAGGACGCAAACGCGCAAAGGGGCCAAGTATGCTGCCCGCGCCCACGCTAGCACCCAGTTTTTCGCCTTCTATCACCGTATAGGGTTTGAGCTCCACACCGTCGGCAATGGTGCAATCGGCCAGCACGCAGCCCGCGCCAATTTTCACATTGCTGCCTATGCTCACCTTGCCACTGAAGACGCAATTGATGTCGATGTCCACATCTTGGCCGCAGCGCAAACTGCCGCGCAGGTCAAAACGCGCGGGGTCGGCCAGGCGCACGCCTGCCGTCATCAAAGCTTCGGCTTGGCGCAATTGGAATTGGCGCTCCAGCGCGGCCAGCTGCTGCGGGCTGTTCACGCCTGCGACTTCGGCCTCATCGCTGATCACATGCGCCACCACGGGGCAGCCATCGGCTGCGGCGAACTTCACCACATCGGTTAGGTAATACTCTTGCTGCGCATTGTTGTTGTCGAGCTGCGCCAGCCATTTTTTCAACTGCGCGCAAGGCAGCGCCATGATGCCTGAATAGATTTCGCTGATTTGCTTTTGTGCCTCGCTCGCGTCTTTTTGCTCGACGATGGCTTGCACCGCACCGCCGCCATCCGCTGCGCGAATCACGCGGCCATAGCCTGTAGGGTCGGGCAGGTGAATGGTCAGCAGCGCCAATTTATCGCCGCCCGATGCTGCGAGTAGCGCCTGCAAAGTAGCAGCCTGCGTCAGCGGCACATCACCAGAAAGTATCAGCGCCACGCCCGTATCGGGCAAATGGGGCAGGGCTTGCTGCACCGCGTGGCCCGTGCCCAATTGCTGCTCTTGCCGCGCAAATTGCAGCTGCATGGTTTGGCCTTGCATGGCTGCGCTGGCTGCCGCTTCCACACTGCCCGCCTGATGGCCTGTTACCACCACAGCTTGCGCCGCGCCTAAGGC
Organism: uncultured Burkholderiaceae bacterium; assembly: GCA_964608575.1. Classification (GTDB taxonomy): domain Bacteria; phylum Pseudomonadota; class Gammaproteobacteria; order Burkholderiales; family Burkholderiaceae_C; genus JAMIFN01. The sequence continues at coordinate 33,526 of CAZSPW010000004.1, forward strand.
AGCAGCGGTATCCAGCACATGCAGCAGCAGGGGCTTGCCCGCCAGTTTTTGCAGCACTTTGGAATGCGCTGACTTCATGCGCGTGCCCTTGCCCGCAGCCATGATGACGATGTGGAGGTTTGAATGGGAAGTCATATTTACTATGAATAAATGAGCTATTCAGGCAGATTGGACGGCTTAAAAGCCCTAAAACATGCTGAAAATGAAAGACAGACTAGTGTCCAGAATCCGGAGAATTATCCAGCAAGGCTGCTTAGGGAAGGTCGCAGGCTGCGCCCGTATATGCGCAAGTAAAAGGCTCACGCGGGTATTGGCGGGGAGCTGCAGCGCAGCGCTGCTATTAACGGTTAAATGCCGAAATGACTTCGCTCACCCACGCCTCTTGAGGTTTGCCTTGTGGATGAACAGCAACCACGCAGTGAGCTCCCCCATAAAGCCCAGCGCGCTTCACATACTGAAATTGGGTGGTTTCCTGTAGTTTCCATTCTTCGACGAATGAATCTGCCCAGTCTGCGCCGGTAAGAAGCAAGACGCGAGAGGGGCGATAGGTGTCGAGTTCCAGCTGAAGCAGTTCCGCACAGCCTGCGAATTGGATGTCGCAGAGCGCATCATTTGGGTTACCACCGCTCGCGGGAGACACTTTGTAGAGATTCGACCAAACCAGATGTGATGCCC
>CAZSPW010000005.1:0-33284 GCA_964608575.1 uncultured Burkholderiaceae bacterium
GAAGTCAAAGGTTTTGGCCGGCAAAAAGGCCATACCGAACTCTATCGAGGCGCCGAGTATGTCGTGGATTTTTTGCCCAAGGTCAAAGTTGAAGCAGCCGTCGCTGACGAGATGGTAGAGAGCACAGTGGAGGCCATAGAAAACGCCGCGCGCACAGGAAAAATTGGCGACGGCAAAATTTTTGTCGCCAGCTTAGAGCAAGTCGTGCGTATCCGCACAGGTGAAACTGATAGCGCTGCCCTATAAGCCCTTTACTAAGGAAATCTCTCATGATCCGACGACCGCTTCCCTTCAGTTTTGCGCTTGCCTTATTGGCCAGCGCACCCCCTGCAATGGCGCAAACTGCTGCACCCACACTCAATACAGGCGATACCGCCTGGATATTGACATCCACTTTATTGGTCATTTTGATGAGCATCCCTGGCCTTGCCTTGTTTTACGGTGGGCTAGCACGGGCCAAAAACATGCTTTCTGTATTGACTCAGGTGTTTGTGATTTACGCCTTAATTTCTGTACTCTGGGCAATTTACGGCTACACCCTGGCTTTTGGAGGCTCTGGTTTGATCTTAGGCGACTTGGATCACCTGTTTTTGCAAGGCATTAGCCCTAACAGCCTGTCTAGTGTCATGACGACTGTGCCGCACTATGTTTTTGTCGCTTTCCAATCAACTTTTGCGGCCATTGCAGTGGCGCTGATCGTTGGCTCTTTTGCTGAACGCATGCGTTTTACCGCCGTACTGGCATTCTCGGTGCTATGGTTTACCTTTAGTTATTTGCCTATTGCACATATGGTGTGGGGCAGCGGTGGCTGGTTGGTGGGCGATGGCGTACTGGATTTTGCGGGCGGCACGGTGGTGCACATCAACGCGGGCATCGCAGGCTTGGTTGGTGCTTACTGCGTCGGTAAGCGCATCGGCTTAGGCCGCGAGGCTTTGGCGCCCCACAGTCTTACCTTAACCATGGTTGGCGCCTCTTTGCTCTGGGTCGGCTGGTTTGGCTTTAATGCAGGCTCTGCAGGTGGCGCTAACGGCACAGCGGGTTTGGCGTTTATCAATACCATCTTAGCGACAGGCGCTGCAGTATTGAGCTGGCTGCTAGGAGAGGCTGTGCATAAAGGCAAGGCATCCATGCTGGGCGCAGCCTCTGGCGCGGTAGCGGGTTTGGTTGCGGTCACGCCTGCGGCTGGCTTTGTCGGCCCGATGGGAGCCATGGCCTTAGGCTTTATAGCTGGCTTAGTATGTCTTTGGGGAGTCAGCGGGTTGAAACGCATCTTGGGCGCAGATGACGCGTTTGATGTCTTTGGCGTTCATGGCGTCGGCGGCATAGTGGGTGCGATTTTGACTGGCGTTTTTGCTGCACCGATATTCGGAGGCACAGGTAGCGAGAGTTTTGCCATGGGCGCGCAAGTATGGGCACAAATCAAAAGCGTCTTGGTGACGGTGGCATGGTCGGGGATCGTTTCTTTTGCCGCCTATAAACTGATTGATATCGTTATCGGCCTGCGCGTACCGGAAGAAGAAGAGCGCCAAGGCCTAGACATTACCACTCACGGTGAGGCTGCATACGGGCGTTAAACCCATCTCACCAGCGTGCTTTTGGCACCAGCCAGGTAGCGCCTTGCCGCTACCTGGTTTTTTTATTGCATCAAGCGCAACGCACGCCGATATTGCACCGCCTCTGCCACATGGGCAGCTTGGATCGCACTGCTGCTGGCCAAATCAGCGATGCTGCGCGCGAGTTTGAGCACGCGGTGCGTGGCGCGCGCTGACCAGCCCAAATGCTCAGCTGTTTGCATCAAAAAATCTTGTGCTCCTTGCTCTAAGACGCAATGCCGCCCCAATTCTTGCGGGTTCAGCTGAGCGTTGAGTTTGCCCTGCCGCGCTTGCGCCATTTGCTGTGCCGCCGCCACACGCTGGGCTATGCTGGCACTGCTCTCGCCTGCTGGCAGCTGCAACAAGTCAGCCGTAGGCAAGCTATGCACTTCTAGATGCAAATCTAATCTATCGAGTAAAGGGCCAGAAATTTTGCCTTGGTAACGGGCAATTTGATCGGGGCTGCAACGGCAGGCTTTTTGCGTTGAGCCCAGATAACCGCAAGGGCAGGGGTTCATGGCTGCAATCAGTTGAAACTGCGCGGGGAAATCTGCCCGTCTGGCAGCGCGGCTGATGGTGATGTGCCCACTTTCCAAGGGTTCACGCAGGGCTTCCAGCGCAGCACGGGGAAATTCAGGGAGTTCATCTAAAAACAGCACGCCGTGGTGCGCCAGCGAAATTTCGCCCGGGCGCGGTGGCGAACCACCACCGACCAAGGCCACAGCACTGGCGGTGTGGTGCGGCGCAAAAGTGCGGCGCTGCCCCCAATGCTGCACATCAAAACGCCCGGCCAAGGATTGCACAGCGGCCGCTTGCAAAGCCTGGGCTTGCGCCAGTGGCGGCAAGAGTGAGGCAAAACGCCCAGCCAGCATCGATTTACCAGAGCCTGGTGGCCCGACCAGCAAAGCACTGTGCCCGCCTGCAGCGGCAACTTCTAAGGCGCGTTTAGCGGCTTGATGCCCTTTAACCTCTGCCATATCACTGGCCGTAGCACAGGCTGCAGGCGCTTGCGGCGCCACGCGCTGCATACCTTGCTGCTGGGCAATATCAGGGTTGCGGGCAAAGTGTGCCACTACTTGCAATAAATGGTCTGCCGCATATACGGGCAAATCAGGTAGCAAAGCTGCCTCTTGCGCGCTGACACTAGGCAAAATCAGACTGTGCCCGGCCTGCTGCGCAGCAATAGCCATAGCCAAAGCGCCGCGAATCGGGCGCAAAGCCCCCGAAAGCGACAACTCACCAGCGCACTCAAACTCAGCCAAATGCGTGGCATCCAACTGCCCGCTGGCCGCCAATATGCCCAAGGCGATCGGCAAATCAAAGCGGCCAGAGTCTTTAGGTAAATCTGCAGGTGCCAAGTTCACGGTGATGCGCTTATTAGCAGGAAATTCAAAACCCGCGCTCATGATGGCCGCGCGTACGCGCTCGCGCGCCTCTTTCACTTCGGTTTCAGCCAAACCCACTAAGGTAAATTGCGGCAAACCCGAGGCCAAATACACCTCCACCTGTACGGCCTCGGCCTGCATACCGTTAAGCGCGCGGGAAAGCAAGCTGGCATAAGTTGGCATAGGGCATCCTTTTTAAGACCATTCTCAGGGTTTTAAGCCGCAGTATCTGCCTGAGCAGCTCATTTTTCAATAGTAAAACTCTACTGATAATATGTTTATTTATACAGTATTTTGAGGCAAAAGAAAACCCGCTCAATCAGCGGGTTTGCTCGCAAAGCTTAAAAACTTAAGCCATCGTCACCGCGATAAAGGCCAAGAGAAAAATGACCAAGGCACCGACCACGGGCAAAACAATAGGAATCAAAGGCACCACCGCATCTACGGTATCCAAAGGTTGCTCTGCACCAGCAGGGCTATGTGGTTCGGCCATGGTGTTTCTCCTTTAAGCGTAAAAATCGCTGCCTATTCTAAGCCCAGCTTATTGCTCAGCAAAAGCACGCTCGATGACGAATTCGCCTGGCGTAGTGGTGCTGCCTTCTTTAAAGTTGCGCGCCTCCAACATATGCTTCAAATCGCGCAGCATGCCAGGCGAGCCGCAAATCATGACGCGGTCTTCGGCAGGGTTGATGGCAGGCACACCAAGATCGCTAAACAGTTTGCCGTTTTCAATCAAATCGGTCACGCGACCTTGGTATTCAAACTCTTCGCGGGTAACGGTAGGGTAGTACTTGAACTGCTTGCTGATCATTTCGCCCAAAAACTCATGCTCAGGCAGTTCATGGCGCAGGTAATCGCGGTAGGCCAGCTCATCCACCTGGCGTACGCCGTGCACCAGAATCACCTCTTGGAATTTTTCGTAGGTTTCGGGGTCGCGCAGCACCGAGAGGAAAGGCGCCAAGCCCGTGCCAGTGGAGAGCATATACAGGCGTTTGGCGGGCAAAAGATAGTCAATCAGCAGCGTGCCTGTAGGTTTTTTGCCGACAATGATTTTGTCGCCCACTTGGATGTGCTGCAAGCGGCCAGTCAGCGGGCCGTCTGGCACTTTGATGCTTAAAAATTCGAGATGCTCTTCATAGTTGGGGCTGGCAATCGAATAGGCGCGCAGCAGCGGCTTGCCCTCCACCTCCAAGCCAATCATGGTGAAGTGCCCATTGGAAAAGCGCAGACCGGGATCACGCGTGGTGGTAAAACTAAACAGGCGATCCGTCCAGTGGTGCACAGACAAAACGGTTTCTTCGTGAAATTTACTCATGGTGAACGGAGCGCAAAAGCGCGACTAAAACAAAAAATCAGCGGGTTACCCTTTGCGCTGCGCTTGGGGAAAACCAGTAATGCGGCGCATTTTAGCAAGCTAGCGCGCGCCTTGGCTTGCGCTAGCGCCAGACTTGCCCACTATCGGCGTGGCGCTTTTTGGCCACCTCTATATTTCTGGTGGAAATATGCTTAACAAGCCTTTAAATTGAGCCTAGATAGCTCATATTTTTGCAGCAGGTGAAAAACACACTGCCTGCCAAGGAATCTACAATTGTGGTTTTTTCGCATTCGCGCTAAGGGGATCAGCCCCACAGCCGCCGCCCAGCCCCATGTCTTTTACCGATCAAACGCGCCGCAGGCGCACTTTTGCCATCATTTCTCACCCTGACGCGGGTAAAACCACGCTGACGGAAAAACTGCTGCTGTTTTCTGGCGCCATCCACATTGCCGGCAGCGTCAAAGCGCGCAAAGCCTCGCGCCACGCCACCAGCGACTGGATGGAAATTGAAAAGCAGCGCGGCATCTCAGTGGCCTCCAGCGTGATGCAGATGGTGTACCGCGATTGCGTCATCAATCTGCTCGATACGCCTGGGCACAAAGACTTCTCGGAAGACACTTACCGCGTGCTCACCGCCGTCGATAGCGCCTTGATGGTGATTGACTCGGCCAATGGTGTCGAGCCGCAAACGCGCCGTCTGATTGAGGTTTGCCGCCAGCGCGGCACGCCCATCATGACTTTTATCAATAAGCTCGACCGCGAAGGCCGCGACCCGCTGGAATTGTTGGATGAAGTCGAGCAAGCCCTGGGCATGCCGTGCACGCCCATGACTTGGCCCGTGGGGCAAGGCAAACAATTTGGCGGCATCATGGATTTGCGCGCAGGCCATATGCGCGTTTTCCAAGCGGGCGAAGAAAAACACGACAGCGACGAGGACGAACTCATCGCCCTGAGCGATGAAACGCAGTTGCAGCAGCGTTTTGGCCAAGAATACCAAAGCAGCAAAGACAGCATGGAACTAGCTAGCGGCGCGGCTGAAGCCTTTAGCCAAGAGCTGTTTTTCGCCGCTAAGCAAACGCCCGTGTTTTTTGGCTCAGGCGTGAACAATTTTGGCGTGCAGGAAGTGTTGGACGCGCTGGTTGATCTGGCGCCCTCCCCAGGCGTGCGCTTTTCCACCCAGGCCGACGGCAGCCAGCGCCCGATTGCGCCCGATGACGAGGGCTTTAGCGGCGTTGTGTTCAAGGTGCAAGCCAATATGGACGCCAACCACCGCGACCGCATCGCCTTTGTGCGCGTGGCCTCGGGCAAATTTACGCCCGGCATGAAGTTGCGTGTGCAGCGCAATGGCAAAGAGCTGCGCCCCACCAGCGTCGTCACCTTTATGAGCCAGCGGCGCGAGGCCGTGGAAGAAGCTTACGCGGGCGACATCATCGGCTTTACCACCCACGGCGGCGTGCAGTTGGGCGACACCATCACCCAAGGCCTGCCTGAGCAAAAAGATATTCAGTACACGGGCTTACCCTTTTTTGCGCCTGAGCTGTTTCAAACCGTGGAGCTGGCCGATCCGCTCAAATCCAAGCAATTGCAGCAAGGTTTGCAGCAATTGGGCGAAGAAGGCGCGATTCAGGTTTTCAAACCTGCAGCCGGCGGCAATATGCTATTAGGTGCCATTGGGCAATTGCAGTTTGAAGTGGTGCAGCACCGCCTGCAAACCGAATACGGCGTGAAATGCCGCCTGGGCGGCAGCAGCTTTGTGGGCGCGCGCTGGGTCAGTGCCAAAAACGAACAAGACTTGCGCAAATTCATGGACAAAAACGCTGCCAAATTGGCCTACGACGGCGTGGATGCGCTGGCCTATTTACTGACTTCGCCCTATGACCTGCGCCTGACGCAAGAGCGCCACCCTGAAATCACCTTCCACGCGCTGCGTGAACACGCGGGGCTGGAGTTGCAACGGTCTTAACGCACAGCGCCTTCGCACGGCTTGCGCCATCACGGTATCGACCTCGGCGGCGCTGGCCACATTGTGGCCTAGGCTCATCGCGCTGCTGCGGCCAAAACTGCTCGCCGCCAAACCTGTGTCATGCGCCAAGCTGCTGCGCGGCCATAAAGCTAGGCGCAGGCCAGGCTGCAAATCCATCAACACCATGGCACCATGTTCAAACTCCTGACCGATGATGCCCTTTGTTACTAGCCCTAGCCCATCGCGGTAAAAACGCAGCGCGCGCTGTAAATCATCCACGCCTAAAGTGATCACGGTGATGGTGGCTTGCATACTATTACCCTCATCAAATCCATAGCTGCCCAGGCAGATTTGGCGGCCTAAAAGCCCAATTTCATGCCTAAAAATTGCCCCTGGCTACACCAGTAGTTGCAGCAGTTGCAAGACTTGCGCAGTCTATGATGATCTTCTGCTCTGATCCCCAGCGCGCCTTTTGTGCGCTTGATGTTTATGGCACCCAGTTAAAAAACAAGAAAGCGGCAAACACCACCAAATGCACAATGCCTTGCATGATATTGCTGCGGCCGTAAGCTACGGTGTGCAGACTGATGCCGAAGGTCAGCAATAGCAGCACCACGGCTTTGGGTGCCAAGCCCAAAGTCAAGGGTAAATCCAATAACAGCGCCAAGCCAATCACCACGGGGATGGTTAAACCTATGGAAGCCAAAGCAGATCCTATGGCCAGATTGATGCTGGTTTGCAGGCGATTCAGGCGCGCGGCACGAATAGCGGCTATGGTTTCAGGCAGTAGCACCAAAATCGCAATCACAATGCCCAACACGGCTGGCGGCGCTTGTGCTGCAGCCAGCGCCGCTTCGATACTGGGCGAGAGCAATTTCGCCAAGCCAATCACCACCACCAGCGATAGCATCATCAAAGCAAACGCAAACCAAGCCTGCGTTGGGCTGGGTGGCTCGGGGTGGCTGCCATCGGCGCTGACTTCTGCCGTGTGTAAAAAGTAGTCTTTATGCCGCATGGTTTGGATAAAGACAAAGGCCAGCCAAATCACCAAAGAGGCAATGGCGACAAAAATCAGCTGCGAATGCGCGTAAGTCCCCACGCCCGTGCTGGTGGTCAGGCTGGGCAACACCAGCACCAAGGTGGCCAACACCATCAGCGCCGACAAGCCCGTGCCTATGCCTTCGACGCGAAAAGCCTGTTCGCGGTGGTAATAAGCCCCCACCCAAAGCGAAGCGCCCATCACCCCCGTACAAATCACCATGACGGCAGCGTAAATCGAATCGCGCGCCAGCGTGGTGGCACTGGCACCGCCGCCGAGCATCATGCTGACGATGAGCGCCGCCTCAATCACCGTCACCGCCAAGGCCAGCACGATGGTGCCGTAAGGCTCGCCCAAGCGATGCGCCACCGTTTCGGCATGATCGACTGCCGCCAATACCGATGCGCCCAAACCCGCACCGCACAGCAGCACTAACCATAAAGGCGTACCGATGACGGCGGATAAAGCCCAGAGGCAACTCGTGATGATGGGAACAACAAGCGGCCAATTGGGTTTGCGGCTAGGGTAATGACTCATGCGAACGGGCAATCACAAATGAAAAAATGAAAAGAATCAGGCGATTGTAGATAGGCCAATTGAGACACTGCTAACCATATCAAAACAAGAGCTGCTCAGGCAGATTTTGCGGCCTAAACGCCCTAAATGATGCTAAAAAATCATACCGACGCGGGATCCACATCCAAAGCCCAGCGCAGCAGGCCTGGACTGCGCAAATTGGCAAAAGCCGCACGCCAGCGCGGCAAAAATTGCTGCAGTTGGCGGCGCTCATCGGCTTCAATCAAAAGCTGGGCGCGCTCCACATTGGCCACGCGCTGCATGGGCATGGGCACCGGTGCATAGAGGGTGATGCTGGTGCCCACCAGCAAGGGCGCGGCCAGCTCGCAGGCCGCTTGCAAAAAGGCCTGCGCCGCTTCTTGCGTGCGCGCCTCAGCACGCAGCAAAGCCTGATGCGTAAAGGGCGGCATGGCGGCCATTTGTCGCTCCTGCAATTGGCTATCGGCAAAGCCTGCCCAATCGTGGCGCATCAGCCAAGTAAACAGCGGATGTTCAGGCGCAAAAGTTTGCACCAGCATCTGCGCTTGCGCGCTTAAATCGGCATCTCGCCCAGCGCGGCCAGCAGCCTGCATCAAAAGCGCGGCGCTGCGTTCAGGCGCACGAAAATCAGCGGCAAACAAGCCGCCATCGGGGTTGATGGCCGCCACCAAGGTGATGCGCCGAAAATCATGCCCTTTGGCCACCATTTGCGTGCCCACCAGCACATCCACCGCGCCGCTGTGCATTTGCGCCAAATGCTGCGCCAAGCCGTCTTTGCCTTTGACGCTATCGGCATCCATGCGCAGCACCTGCGCGGCGCTGCCATCGGGTCGGCTCATATCGGCCAGCAGGGTGCAGATTTCTTCTTCGAGTTTTTCCGTGCCGCGCCCCACCGGGGCAATATCCAAATTACCGCATTCAGGGCAGGCGCGGGGCACGCCCTGGGCCGCACCGCAGTGGTGGCAGCGCAGGCTGCGATCGATTTTGTGAAAAACTTGAAAAGCGCTGCAATGGCCGCAGGCGCTTTTCCAGCCGCAAGAGCCGCACGACAACACCGGCGCGTAACCGCGGCGATTGAGCAGCAGCAGCGATTGTTCGCCCCGCGCTATGCGGGTTTGAATGGCTGCTAACAAATAGGTCGAAATGACCGTGCCCTTGGGCTGCAGGCGCATATCCACCAAGCGCACGGGCGCCAATTGGCCGCTGCCTATGCGCTCGGGTAATTCGCACAATTGGTAACGCCCCGTTTGCGCTGCCTGCCAGCTTTCCAAACTGGGCGTGGCCGAGCCTAGAACGACGGCGCAAGAGGCAGGGTTTTGCCGCTCTTGCAAGCGCTCACTCTCTAACTTAGCGCGATACACCGCCAAATCACGCGCAGAATGGCGCGCGCCATCTTGCGCTTTGTAGCTAGCGTCATGTTCCTCGTCCACGACGATTAAACGCAGATCGGGCAAGCTGGCAAAAATCGCTAAGCGCGTACCCAATATGATGCGCGCCTGTCCGTTGTGCGCCGCCAGCCAAGCTGTTGATCGCTCGGCAAGCGTCATGGCGCTATGCATACTGACCACCGCGTCTGTGCCCAAATGGGCAAAGCGTTGGCCAAATTGCGCCAACAATTGCGGTGTTAAATTGATTTCGGGCACCAGCACCAGCACTTGCGCTGTGGGGCTGGCCGCCAGGGTGGCGGCTGCAGCCTGCATATACACCTCGGTTTTGCCGCTGCCGGTGCGCCCAAACAGCAAAATGGGTTGACTCCCCGCTGTACTTTGCGCCGCAGCAATGGCCTTGCAAGCCTGCGCTTGCGCAGTATTCAAGGTTTTTTCAGTGTCTTTTACGGGTTTTAAGCCGCCAATACTGCCTGGGCAGCTCTCTTTTTTGCTTTCGTCCTCAACCTGAGGTGGCCTTGGTTTCGCCAGTTTTTTCAGCTTGCGCGCCAATTGCTCAGGCGACCAATCGCGCAACTGCGGCGGCAAGGCGGCCAGCGCCACTTCGCCCAAACTGCGCTGGTAATAGCGCGCACTGAACGCCACCAACTTGCGCCAGGTGGCAGGCAGGGCAGGCAGGCCGTGCAAAACGCTGCTGATGGCTTTGAGTTTGCCCGCCCCAGCCTCTGGCGCTTGCGCGTCTTCTTGCCACACCACGCCCAGCACTTCACGGCTGCCCAAGGGCACGCGCACCAGGGTGCCTGCAGCCAGCACCTCGGTATGGGTGTAAGTCAAAAGTGCGGGCAGGCGGCTGTGCGCGGGCAGCGCGACCAAAACCGTTAAAGTCACCGTCAAAGTCACCGTGAAACCATCAGGCAAAGGCGCAGACACGGCAAAAACAAGGGGGGGCTTATTGGCAGTAACGCGCAAACACTTGCTGCATACGGCCATCGCCCGCGGCCAAGGCAATAGGCGTAGCTTCACCTGCATGGGCCTTGCCATGAGCGCTGTCGCTAGCGCTAACGACGGTAGGCAGCTTTAATTCTTGGCCTTGACCATTGAGTGCGGTGAAGTATTGCAAGGCCGTCATTTCGTAAGTCTTGCTGTTACAGCGCAAGGTGTAATGCGCAGCTAAGGATCGCTGGCCTGCGGCCTTGGGTTCTGCCAGGTTTTCACGCCCGTCAAACTGCACGGTAGCCCCAGCCGCATCGCGCTGGATGCTGCCTGTGAGCACCAAAATTTGCCCCGCTGCATCCGTGTATCGTTCGGCTTTGGCCAAGCGGTAGTGTGGCGCCAGCGCGCCGGTGATACGGCTGCCGTTTTGCGCCAATTGTTCTAGCGCATTTTCTTGTACCCAAAACTGACGCTGCTCGCTGCCCTGCCCCATACGGATACTGTTGCCACGGCTATTCCATGCAAAACGCCCGCGCTTGACCCAAGTGGACGGTTCGCCTTTGTGTTGCGCACTTTCACTCAGGCGGTAGCTGCGCTTGCCGAGCAATTGCACTTCGGTATAGATGCCGGGGCAAGATGCACAAGGCAGGGTGCCCACATACAAACCTTGCCAGTCCAAACTGTTTCTAGCACTGTGCGGTGCTGCATGGGCGCTGGCGGCCAAAGTGAAAGCCGCAAACGCCGCCCATCGTGTGATTGTTTGCATATTCATCCCCTCCTCAGGCATCAAAGTTTGCTCAAAGCGCTCAGCTTAAGCCATTTTGGCGAGCCCTTGCCCGCCGCTTATTCGTAGCCGTATGCACGCAATTTGGCGGCGCTATCGGCCCACCCCGATTGCACTTTCACCCAGAGCTGCAAATGCACTTTGGCACCCAGCAAGCGTTCTAAATCCTGGCGCGCTTCTGAGCCTATGCGCTTGAGCTTTTCACCGCCCTCGCCAATGATCATGGCTTTGTGGCTATCGCGTTCGACAATGATGGCCGCAGCGATTTTGCAAAACCTATCCATGCCAGGCTGCGGGGTTTTGAGCGCCTCTTCCTCAAACTGCTCGACCAATACCGTCGATGTATAGGGCAGCTCGTCACCACTCAAACGAAAGAGCTTTTCGCGCACGATTTCGGCCACCAAAAAGCGCTCGCTCTTATCGCTGATTTGCCCTTCTTGATAGAGCCATTCCTGCTCAGGCAGGTATTGTTCAAGAATACCCAATAGGCGCTGCATATCGGCAGGTTTTTTGGCCGAAAGTGGCACGATTTCAGCGAAAGGGTGGCGCTCTTGCATATCTTTGAGCCAGCGCATCAAATCGGCGCGGTGCTTGATTTGGTCGAGCTTATTAGCCAGCAGCAGCACAGGCGTATCCTGCGGCAGCAGCGCCAATACTTTGGCATCGCCCAAGGTGAAGTTGCCTGCCTCCACCACCAAGGCCACCACATCCACCCCCGATAGGGCACCCGTGACGGCTTTGTTCAGGTTTTTATTCAGGGCATTGCTGTGGCGGGTTTGGAAGCCTGGGGTATCGACAAAGACAAATTGCGTCGCCCCTTCAGTGCGCACACCCGTGATGCGATGGCGTGTGGTTTGCGCTTTACGGCTGGTGATGCTGACTTTTTGCCCAACCAAGGCATTGAGCAAGGTGGATTTGCCTACATTGGGGCGACCGACAATGGCGATTTGGCCGCAGCGCACAGGGCCAGTAGCTGGTGCTTGGGCTTGCTGGGCATCAGGCTCAGCCTCTGGTGCAGCAGTCGGCGCTGAGCCTTCTGCTTTGGTAAAAAAGGCATCAATGACGCTGGTTTCGGTTTTTTTATTCGTAGGTTGCGTCATTGCAATGCTTTCCATAAAAGTTGCGCAGCTTCTTGTTCGGCTGCGCGCTTAGAGCCGCCGCGCCCGCGCGTAGCCAGTTTTTTAGCGGGCAGGGCGCATTCGACTTCAAATTCCAAGTGGTGCGCCGCGCCCTGCGTGGCCACCAGGCTGTATTGCGGCAAACCCCATTTTTTACTCTGGGTGAATTCTTGCAAACGGGTTTTAGCGTCTTGCGCGCGCGCGGGCGTCAGCGCCGCCAAATCTAGGGTTTCATACAAGGCAAAAACCCAATCGCGCGCGGCGGCGAAGCCATCGTCCAAGTATTTTGCGCCTAATAAGGCCTCTAGCGCATCCGCCAAAATCGAAGCACGCGCCGCGCCGCCACTGCGTTTCTCACCTGCGCCCAAGCGCAAATGCGCCCCCAAATCCAGGCGCAAGGCTAATTGATGCAGGGTTTCTTCACGCACCAACAGCGCCCGCATGCGCGAGAGCTCGCCCTCGCTTAAGGCCGGGTATTTGGCGTATAGCCAATCGCTGATGCAGAGGCTGAGCACGGCATCGCCCAAAAACTCGAGTCGCTCATTGTTATGCGCCCCAAAGCTACGGTGCGTTAGGGCTTGCGTTTGGTGGGCAGTGCTTGGTTTATCAAAAAGCGGCTGGGACATGGGGCTTAAGATGCCTTCTGAACAATCTCGTCATGGCCAGGAGCGTAGCGGCGCGGCGATCCATCAGTGCTGGTTTTTTGGCTTAAGTGGATTGCTGCGCTTGCGCTGGCATGAGACGAAAAGAAGGCTGATCCGAGCTTGCTCAAATCGATTTGGGCACAGCTTGCGCCGAGCTGCGCTTGCTGCTGCCTTCATATTTGAGTAAGAGGTAGGCATTGGCTACCAAAGGGATTTCTTTGTTATAGGCGAAGCTGACATCAAAGCGGCCATTGCCATCGGGTTCAATCAGCAAATCTTCAGGCTTGACTGAGCTGATGATTTGGTCAATTTCCATGGCTTTGCTGTAGATGGTTTTGATCTCGAGCGGATTGCTGCCTTCCGTTCCGGCTTTTTTCACGGCTTTCAAAATGCTTTGGTATTCCAGCACCGTAGGCACGACTTTGATGGTCACGATGCCCAGAAAGGCCACCACAATGGCGACCAAAAGCAAACCGATCATGGTGATACCGCGTTGTGTTTTCATAACAAATCCCTTGGGTTTATTGGAAACGACCGATGCGCTTGAAGTTGCCGATATTCATCCACACCAGCACTGCTTTACCCACAATGTTTTCATCGGGAACAAAGCCCCAATAGCGCGAATCCTGTGAGTTGTCGCGATTATCACCCATCATAAAGTAATGCCCTGCGGGCACGATGCAGCGCACACCTTCGGCACTGTAATCGCAGTTATCGCGATACTCGGTAAATTCAGCAAAGGGATTCACAAAGGGCGGGCGAATATCGTCGTTGAGCACATTGTGCGCCACGCTGCCTTGCCCCGCCGGAATGGTTTCGCGAAACTGGCGGCTATAAGCCGCGCCGACTTCACCACCAAAAAGCACAGCCTGGGTTTGCAAATAATCAGGCAGAGGTGCGACGGGCAGCTCTTTACCGTTGATGGTCAAGCGTTTGTTAATGTATTCCACATGGTCGCCAGGCAAACCAATGACGCGTTTGATGTAGTCCTGATTGGTGTTGAGCGGGTAGCGAAACACCATGACATCGCCGCGCTGGGGCTGGCCTACCTCCACCACCTTTTCATTGAGTACAGGCAAACGGATGCCATAGGTGTATTTATTGACCAAGATAAAGTCGCCAATCTCCAGCGTGGGCAGCATAGAGCCTGAAGGGATTTTGAATGGCTCATACAAAAAAGAGCGCAATAAAAACACCACGATGATGACGGGGAACAACCCCGCCGTCCAATCCAACCACCAAGGCTGACGCAGCTTGGCAGCACGATCGGCCCCTTCCGCCGCTGCCGCAGCGCGTTCACGGCGGCGCGGTAAAAAGTAAAGCCTCTCAAACAGCCAGTACACGCCCGTGACGCTGGATGCCACGAACAAGATCAGGGCGAAATTGCTTTCGATTTTGCCGAAATACCACGCAGCACAATAGGCTACAAAAGCTGCCAAAAACAGCGCCGTGATAGCAGGCAAGATTTTTTCCAAGAATTTCATGTGTTGTACTTTTAAAACTTTGCTTTAAAAACAATAGCTGCCCAGGCAGATTTGACGGCGAAAAATGCCAAAATCATGCCGAAATCAATCTTCTACTTGCAAAATGGCCAGGAAGGCTTCTTGCGGCACTTCCACACTGCCGATTTGCTTCATGCGTTTTTTGCCTGCTTTTTGTTTTTCCAGCAATTTGCGTTTGCGCGTGATGTCGCCGCCGTAGCACTTGGCTAAGACATTTTTACGCATGGCTTTGACGGTTTCGCGCGCGATGATGTTGCCGCCTATCGCCGCTTGAATGGCGACATCGAACATTTGGCGGTCGATGATCTCGCGCATTTTGGCCACCACAGCGCGGCCTCGGTATTGTGATTGACTGCGGTGCACGATGATGGACAGGGCATCGACGCGCTCGCCGTTGAGCATGATGTCCACCTTGACCACATCGGACGGGCGGTACTCTTTGAACTCGTAGTCCATGCTGGCGTAGCCACGGCTGACGGATTTGAGTTTGTCGAAAAAGTCCAGCACGATTTCGCCCAGCGGCATATCGTAGGTCAGCACCACCTGGCGGCCTTTGTAAGCCATATTGAGCTGCACGCCGCGCTTTTGGTTGCACAGCGTCATCACCGGCCCGACATATTCTTGCGGCATAAAGATATGCACTTCAACAATAGGCTCGCGGATTTCGGCAATTTTGCCGACCTCGGGCATTTTGCTGGGGTTTTCCACCATCAAAGTCTGCGGTTCTTTGCCACCCGTCAACACTTCGTACACCACGCTGGGCGCAGTGGTGATGAGGTCTTGATCAAACTCGCGCTCTAGGCGCTCTTGCACAATTTCCATATGCAGCAAACCTAGGAAGCCGCAGCGAAAACCAAAACCTAGAGCCTGCGAGACTTCAGGCTCGTACTGCAACGCCGCGTCGTTGAGTTTGAGTTTTTCCAGTGCGTCGCGCAACTGGTCGTATTGGTTGGCCTCCACCGGGTAGAGGCCCGCAAACACCTGCGGTTGCACTTGCTTAAAGCCAGGCAGGGCTGCTTCTGCCGGGCCTAAATTGTTCGGGAGCTTTTTCTCCAGCGTCACGGTGTCGCCCACCTTGGCCGCTTGCAGCTCTTTAATGCCGCAGATGATGTAGCCCACTTCGCCCGCATGCAGCGCCTCGCGCGGCTGGTTGGCGGGGGTAAAGACGCCAATATTGCCCGCTTCGTAGGCTGCACCCGTGGCCATGAGCTTGATGCGTTCGTTTTTGCGCAAAGTGCCATCGACTACGCGCACCAGCATGACCACACCAACATAGGTATCAAACCAGCTGTCGATGATCATGGCGCGCAACGGCGCATCAGGTTTGCCGCGCGGCGGCGGCACCTTGGCCACCACCATCTCCAAAATGTCGTCTATGCCCATGCCAGTTTTGGCCGAGCAGGGTATGGCTTCACTGGCATCGATGCCGATAACATCTTCAATTTCTTTGCGTGCGCCTTCTGGGTCAGCCTGGGGCAAATCCATTTTGTTGAGCACGGGGAAAACTTCCACGCCCAAATCAATCGCGGTATAGCAATTGGCCACGGTTTGCGCTTCTACGCCTTGGCTGGCATCCACCACCAAGAGCGCGCCTTCGCAGGCCGAGAGGCTGCGCGAGACTTCGTAGCTGAAGTCCACATGCCCGGGCGTGTCGATCAGATTGAGGTTATAGACTTGGCCATCTTTGGCCTTGTATTGCAGCGCCGCTGTTTGCGCCTTGATGGTGATGCCGCGCTCTTTTTCAATATCCATGGAGTCGAGGACTTGCTCGCTCATCTCACGGTCAGATAAGCCGCCACAACGCGAAATCAGGCGGTCGGCCAAGGTAGATTTGCCGTGGTCGATGTGCGCGATGATGGAAAAATTGCGTATGTGCTGCATGCCGAAATCAAAAAGAAGAAAAAGCGCAAATGGCTGAAAATTGCTTAGGCACAAAAAGAAGGCCAAGTGCGTGATTTTATGTGCATTCCCCCCTCCCGCTAAGGCTCTAGGCATAATGCCGCACTGTCTTACGCCCCGTTTATGAATACCTTCGAGATACCCGCCCCCGCCCTGCCTGCGCCATTCGCACGCGGCTTGTCTGCAGGCAAAAACATTTTTGTGATCTGCAGCGACGAAGCCCTGCTGGCGCAAGAAGCCGCCGATGCTTTGCGCCTAGCAGCGCGGCAGCTGGGCTTTAGCGAGCGTCAATGGTTTATGGTCAGCGGTGCGCATTTCAAATGGGGCGAAGTTCTGGCCAGCGGCAACGCCCTGAGCTTATTTGCGGATAAGCAAATTTTGGAGTTGCGCATCCCCTCGGGCAAACCAGGCAAAGACGGCGGCGAAGCCTTGCAACAATTGGCTGCACAACTGGCAGGCAACCCCGATACTTTGGCGCTGATTACCCTGCCACGCTTAGACCAACAGGGCAAAAAAAGTGCTTGGTTTCTGGCCTTGCAAGGCGCGGGCGTGGTGCTCGATATTCCCGTTGTAGAACGCCGCGCCCTGCCGCAATGGATAGCTGCACGCTTGGCCGCGCAGGGGCAAAGTGCGAAAACCGGACAAGAAGGCGAACGCAGCCTGCAGTGGATGGCAGATCGCCTAGAGGGCAATTTGCTGGCCGCACACCAAGAGATCATGAAGCTCGGCCTGCTCTATCCCGCAGGCGAGCTGAGTTTTGACGCTATCAGCGCCAGCGTCGCCAGCGTCGCGCGCTACGATGTCTTCAAGCTGTCTGAGGCCACACTGGGCGGGCAAATTCTGCGCACCCAGCGTATGTTGGCTGGCCTGCGCGCTGAAGGCGAGGCCGAGGTATTGGTGCACTGGGCGCTGGCAGAGGATATCCGCGCCCTGCAGCGCGTGCGCAGCGCACTAGATGCAGGCCAGCCGCTACCAGCAGCCATGGCTGCGGCGCGCGTCTGGGGCGTAAAACAAAAGCTCATCGAACGCCTGGCACCCAAGTTGCAGTTGGCGCAAACGCGTGACTTGCTGCACGCGGCTTGCCAAGTCGATGGCATCGTCAAAGGGCTGCGCGTGGAGAATTGGCCCCGCGATGCCTGGGCGGCGCTAGAGCGCTTGGCGCTGCAGCTTTGCCTAGCGGCTCGATAAACAACACTGCCTAGATCAGCCCTTCAGCCTGCAGCGTGGCCTGCACTGCAGGGCGTGCGGCAATACGCTCGCGCCAAGCCGTGAGGTTTTTCAGGGCACTGGTATCCATGCCCAGCATACCCGCCCAACCCGTAACGACAAAGGCGTAAATATCATCTACGCCGTAGTTATTTCCTGTGAGGTAGTCGTGCTTGCTCAAAATGGCATCCAGATAAGCCATGCGCCCCATGACGCGCTGTTTAAAGCCCTCTTTGACTTCGGCTGACAGCGCCGGGTTCCACAAAGGTGAAAAGCCTTTGTGCAATTCAGTGGCGATGATGTTGAGCATTTCTTGCTGCTGGTAACGCGCCATACTGCCTGCCATGCTGATGAGGTTTTTGGCGGGCGCCTGATCGGCAATGTATTGCACTAACACAGCGCATTCGCTCAAGGTGTGACCATCATCCAAAACCAAAAACGGCACATAAGCTAGTGGGTTGATTTGGCGGTAATCACTGCCGTCGGCCAAGGTGTGGGTTTTCAGATTCACAGCGATGGCCTCATAGGCCAGCCCCGCCTCTTCTAGCGCGATATGGGGAGCGAGTGAACAAGCACCAGGGGAGTAATAGAGTTTCATGGGTTTTCCTTGCAATTCAAGAGACAAAAAAGGCCGCAAACGCGGCCAGCTCAAGCACAGGGCTTAAAAGGGGATGTCATCGTCCAGATCATCGGCATAAGCGCCACCCGCATTGCCGCCGCCAAAGCCAGCGGCGGGCGCGGCCGGGGGCACGGGCGCTGCAGGGGCTGCGGCACGAGGCGCAGGTTTTTGGTAAGCAGCGCCACCGCCTTGATAGCCGCCGCCGTCGCCACCTTCACGGCTGCCGCCCAGCAGGGTTAAATCGGTAGCGATGATGTCCACCGTATTGCGCTCAACGCCTTGGTTATCCGTGTACTTACCGTATTTGAGGCGGCCTTCAACATAAATCGCACGGCCTTTTTTCACATAGTCGCGTGCGACTTCAGCCAAACGCTCATAAAAAGTGATGCGGTGCCACTGCGTGTCTTCAACCATTTCGCCCGTAGTGCGATCTTTGCGGCGGGTGGTGGTGGCGAGCGAAACATTGGCCACGGGCTGACCTGAGGGCAGATGGCGCACTTCAGCGTCGCGGCCGCAGTTACCGATGAGAATGACTTTATTGACGGATGCCATGGATACAAATCCTTGCGTAAAGAGTGGTGTAAATCAAGTGGAGCGACAGTGTGCAGCAAACGCAAAATATCAGCAAAGCAGCATCGGCTGTGTGCATCATCATAGCGCAGGGCAGCGCCATTCCTCGCGCTTCATTATTGATAGCTGCTCAGGCAGATTTTGCGGCTTAAAACCTTTAAACCATACTAAAATTAGTTCACTTAAATTCACCTACAATGAAATCCAGATAGGCAAAACTTGAGTAGAAAGAGATGCATTTATGGGCAATCGATTAAGCGCCATCGCTACGCGCACGGGCGATACTGGCAGCACAGGTTTGGGCAATAACACGCGCGTGGGTAAAGACCATGTGCGCATCCACGCCTTGGGCGAAGTCGATGAATTGAACTCGCATATCGGCCTGCTGTTGTGCGAAGATTTGCCCGCTGATATACGCGCCCTTTTGGTGCAAGTGCAACACGATTTATTCGATTTAGGCGGCGAGTTGTGCATGCCAGGCTACAGCTTGCTCAAAGACAGCGCGCTCTTGGAGCTGGATGCCGCCCTAGAAAAATACAACGCCCAACTGCCGCCCCTGAAAGAATTTATTTTGCCCGCAGGCAATCGCGCCGCAGCACAAGCCCATGTATGCCGCACGGTAGCGCGCCGTGCCGAACGCCATGTGGTGGCGCTCAAACACACCGCTGGTGAAGAAGTCAATCTTGCACCGCAGCAATTTTTAAACCGCTTGTCCGATCTCCTTTTTGTGCTGGCGCGCATCCTCAATCGCCAAAACGGCGGCGACGATGTGTATTGGCGCAGCCAACGCCTAGCGCAACAACCAGACTAAAGCACTATGCAGCAATCTCTCATCACCATACAAAACAAACTCGGGCTGCACGCCCGCGCCTCGGCCAAGTTGTGCAAACTGGCCGCAAGTTTTCCGTGCGAGGTATTCATGAGTTACAAGGGGCGCCGCGTCAACGCTAAATCCATCATGGGTGTGATGCTGCTGGCAGCGGGCATAGGCAAAGAAGTGGAGATTGAAACCGACGGCGCGCAAGAGGCCGAAGCCATGGCCGCCATTCGCGCCCTGATCGATGACAAATTTGGCGAAGGCGAATAAGCTGTTGCCTGCGCATAAATCCAGCCATAAGGCCACGCCATGCACAAACACCCCCAGACACAAACCAACGATTTGTTTGACGACCACGAAGCTGGCAACAGTGCCCTGCGTGCGCGCGCGGCGGCACGCAGCACTTGGGTCAGCGTAGCGGTGAATATTGGCCTGGCAACAGCACAAATATTGGTCGGTTTCTTCGCTCGGTCCCATGCTTTGGTGGCCGACGGTCTGCACTCACTCTCAGACCTGCTTTCAGATTTTGTGGTCTTGGTGGCCAACCGCTTTAGCGGGGAAGATTCAGACGCCAACCACCACTACGGTCATTACCGATATGAAAACGCGGCCGCACTCATCATCGGCCTGATTTTGTTGCTGGTCGCCGCTGGCATGCTCTATCAAGGTGGGCTGGCCGTCTTGCAACCCGAACGCATTGCCGCGCCGCAGAGCCTGGCTTTATGGGTAGCTGGAACCGCCTTGATTGCCAAAGAGCTGCTGTTTCGCTACCTGTTAGCAGTGGCACAAAAAGTGCGCTCCTCCATGCTGGTGGCCAATGCTTGGCATGCGCGCTCAGATGCCGCCTCATCCTTGGTGGCGCTAGCTGGCATCGGCGGCAGTTTGCTAGGGTGGCGTATTCTGGATCCGATCGCTGCCATCATCGTCGGCTTGTTTGTGCTGCGCATGGGGCTGAAGTTCACCTGGAGTGCGCTCGACGACTTGATGGACAGAGCCGCAACGCAGGAGGAAAACGCCCAAATTGTGAATTTGATTCGAGCCACGCCACAAGTGCAAGGCCTGCACGATATGCGCACGCGCCGCGTGGGCGACCTGATTTTGGTCGACGCACATATTGAAGTGGATGGCGATTTAAGCGTGCGCGAGGGCCACGATATTGCCCTGGCAGCACGCAACCGCGTGTTGGCGGCCATGCCGCAGGTGCTCAATGTCATGACGCATATTGACCCCGTGCAAGCTTTTGCCAACAGTGATAGCCCCAGCCGCGCCCCCTTGAGCTTGCCTTAGGCGGCCGCACCCCAGTCGCGCACAGAACATCAAAAAAGCCGCATCACGCGGCTTTTTTGATGGCTGTCATAGCTGCGCAGTTTATGGCTCGCCCCAGCGACTTTGCAGCTCTGAAACCGAACCATTAGCCAACAAATTCAGCACACCAGGCACAGGGTGGCGGTTGTCGGCATACAGGTATTTACCGATTTGCGCGCTATCGGTGGTAATCAAAGTCGCAGTCGTGCACAGGCTGGCATCCGTAGCGCCAGCGCCTGCACACAGTGCGGTATCGGTGATGCTGGTACCTGCATTATTTTGGTTATTGCTAGGATCAGTGTAGTAGCCCATGCGGGTGGCAAAGCTTGGGGAGCGATAAAGGCTTTGGGTTTGGCCGTTGACGCGCTCAGCCTCAGCATCCAAAGCACTGCGGAAGGTGAGGTACAAGTCCAGATAGACATTGGGCGCGCGCGCATCGGCGGCGCGCTGCGTTGTCATCCACGGCGATTGGCTCAAATCATAGGGCGGCAGGATGTAAATATAACGCGCACCCTGATTGTGCAATTGCAGCATGGCCTGCCCATAACTGGCGACCGCAGCGCGGATATTCGCTTGTGCTTGGCTGGTCGATGGCGTAGCGCCACTGAGCACATTTTCGGTTTCAGCAATCAGGTCTTCCATGCCTGCAGACAGCACGATCAAATCGTTGCGGCTATAGCCAGCAAAACCCATTACTGCTGCTTGGGCATCGATTTGGGTGCGCAAATCGGCAATACGGCTGCCGCCCTGTCCCCAAGCCGTACCCCCTGCCGATTGGGCTTTGAGTGTCAAACCATAAGCCATGGCGATGTATTCTGGTGCTGAATACACCACACCAACAGGATCGGATGGATTGGCTGGAGGGCCAGGGTTAATGGTGTAACGCTTACCACCTTGCTGACCTGCATCAACGATGCCATCACCAAAGGTATAGATCGCTGTTGGGCGCAGAGGTTGGTAAACCTTGCCACTGCCACCACAGCCAGCCAGCAAAGCTGCACTTACCAGCGCGGCGCTGGCTAGACGAAAAAGGCTTTTCATACAAAAAATCTCTTGGCACTATGCCTAAAAAAACGAGCTGGGCAGTATAGCAAGGGCTATTGCCGGTAGGCGAGACAGGGGGCGCACAGGGCGCGCCCTAGTTTTGCAAGCCGTTTGCACTCTCGCGCAGATATTCGGCACTGAAAATGGTGTTAATCGCATTGGCCATCTCCACCGCCACTCGGGCAGCATCCACGCCTTTGTCCACTTGCCGCGCCTCGGCCTGAGCCTGGTTTTCCACCGTCAAGATGGCATTGGCAATCGGCAAATCATGATCTAAACCAACGCGGGTGATAGCTGCGCCAGATTCATTGGCCACCAATTCAAAGTGATAGGTTTCGCCGCGAATGATGCAGCCCAGCGCAATCATGGCGTCAAAATTATCACGCTCGGCCAAAGCCTGTAACAGCAAAGGCACTTCTAAGGCGCCTGGAACCGTGTAATGCTCGATGTTTTGTGGCTCCACCCCCAATTGCAACAACTCGGCACGACAGCTTTGCCATAGGGTATCGGTAATATCGGCATTAAAACGCGCCTGCACTACACCGATGCGCAAATTTTTCCCCTGAAGTGCGGCCGCACTGGCTAGGCCTTGTTTAGCATCTTGCATAAATTTCCTTTATTTTTCATAGCTGCTCAGGCAGTTATGACGGCCAAAAATGGCAAAAACACTATAAAAATCAAGCCGCATCTTCGATATAGCCCACGACTTCAAGGCTATACCCCGTCATGCTGGGTAAACGCATCGCTTTGCTCAGTAGCTGCATATGCGTGACACCTAAATCGCGCAGGATCTGGGCGCCCACGCCGTAGGTGCGCACATCGGGTTTACTGCGATTATTCGATTGCTGCGGGTTTGCCGTTGGTGCAATAAAGCTCGCCTCTAGCCCAGCTAAACCCGCCTCGGCGTTGAGCAAAATCGCAACGCCCTTGCCGCATACCTGCAAATATCGCAAAGCAGCATCGAGTGACCAAGAATGGCTGGTTTCCCCAGCCTCCAGTGCGCTTTGCAGAGTGAGCGGCCCATGCACCCGCACCGGCACCGTCTCGCCGGCCTGCCAACTGCCTACCGTCAGCGCCATATGCAGCTTGCCGCTGGGTTTATCGCGGTAGAGCGTGGCGGTAAATTCACCCTGCGCCATTTGCATCGGACGGCTGCCGATTTTTTCTAACAAACTCTCGGTGCGGCTGCGGTATTCAATCAAATCGGCAATAGTGCCTATTTTTAAGCCATGTTTTTGCGCGAAAACCTGCAAATCCGGCAGGCGTGCCATGCTGCCATCGTCCTTCATGATTTCGCAAATCACCGCCGCAGGGCTGCAGCCCGCCATGGCTGCTAAGTCGCAGCCCGCTTCGGTATGGCCTGCGCGCATCAATACGCCACCTTCTTTGGCTTGCAGCGGAAAAATATGGCCAGGCTGCACCAGATCGCTGGCTTGGCTGTTTTTCCCCACGGCCACCGCTATGGTGCGGGCGCGATCGGCGGCGGAGATGCCCGTGGTCACGCCCTCTGCCGCCTCTATCGAAACGGTGAAAGCGGTGCTAAACACCGTACCGTTTTGCGCCGCCATGGGGGGCAGCTTCAGGAACTCGCAGCGCTCTTTAGTAAGGGTTAAACACACCAAACCGCGGCCTTCTTTGGCCATGAAGTTAATGGCCTCTGGCGTGACATGGTCGGCCGCCAGCACCAAATCGCCCTCGTTCTCACGATCTTCTTCATCGACCAGAATCACCATACGCCCAGCGGCAAGTTCGGCAACGATGTCTTCAACAGGAGAAATGGGCGTAGGCATATCAGGGTCACTCTCTCAAAACAATGCGGGTGATTTTACTTGGGCAAGCTGCACCTGAAGGCAGCCCTGTGCATAAGCTCGGCCGTGCGAGGAACGCAGCGACGCGGCAATCCACCAGAATTTGGGTTTATTCGCTTCAGTGTGGATGGCTTCGCTACGCTCGCCATGACGAAGTGGGGTGAATCAGCACTGCCCTCAGTGCCCTGCAGGGCTGACAGGGCTGGCGGTAATGCCCACTTCCTTGGCGTGCGCTGCAGCGCGTTCCTGCTCCACGGCGCTAATAGGAAAGAATTTACGCACCAGCACATAGAAAGTTGGCACAAAAAACACCGCCAGCACCGTGCCCACGGCCATACCCCAGAACACGCCCGTGCCAATCGCGCGTTGCGCACCCGAGCCCGCGCCAGAGGAGAAATACAGCGGCAACACCCCCAGCATAAAAGCGAAGCTGGTCATCAAAATCGGGCGGAAACGCATATGGGCTGCGTGGTAGGCAGCTTGTATCGCCGTCATGCCACTGGCCTGCAGGTCTTTAGCGAACTCCACAATCAAAATCGCATTTTTAGCCGAAAGCCCGATGATGGTGACCAAACCCACTTGGAAGTACACATCGTTTTCCATGCCGCGCAACCAAATCCCCAGCACCATGCCCAGCAAGCCTAAAGGCACGGAGAGCATCACGGAGAAGGGGATAGACCAGCTTTCATACAAAGCTGCCAGACACAAAAACACCGACAAAATAGCAAAGGTGTAGACAAAAACGGCTTGATTGCCTGCAATTTTTTCTTCGCGCGATTGCCCTGTCCACTCGGTGCCAAAGCCATCGGGCAGCTGTTTCACCAAACGCTCGATTTCGTCCATGGCTTCGCCCGAGCTATAGCCTGGTGCGGCCTGCCCCGTCAAACGCATGGTGGGGTAGCCGTTATAGCGCACCGTCATCATCGGCCCGGTGATCCACTGCGCCGTTGCAATCGCGCCCAAGAGTACGGTTTGCCCTTGGGCATTGGTCACGGGCAGGCGCATCAAATCTTCAGGCTGCATACGGTCTTTGCTATCGGCTTGCACCACCACGCGCTGCAAGCGCCCAGCATTGGGAAAGTCGTTGACATAGCTAGAGCCTAAAGCCGTGGTCAAGGCCGTATTGATTTGCCCCATGCTCACGCCCTGTGCGGCCGCTTGTTCACGGTTGATATTGAGCTGCAGCTGCGGCGCATCCTCCACGCCTTCAGGCCGCACGCCTGCCAACACTGGGCTTTGCATGGCCAGCCCCATGAGCTGATTGCGCGCAGCCAGCAAGGCCTCATGGCCCTTACCGTTGCGATCTTGTAAGCGCAAGGCAAAGCCGCCTGTGCGCCCCAATTCAGGGATAGCTGGCGGATTCAGGGCAATGGCAAAACCCTCAGGCAAGTCAGCCATGGCTTTGGTGATGCGCCCAGCAATGCTGCTAGCGTCCTGCCCTGGGCCCTTGCGCTCGCTCCAGTCTTTAAGTGTGACGAAGCCAAAAGACATATTCTGCCCTTGACCTGAGAAGTTAAAGCCCAGCACCGTAATGACATTTTCCACCTCGGGTTGCTGGCGGATAAAGGCTTCCATCTTCTCTAGCGACTTTTCGGTGCGCTCTAAAGTCGCGCCCGGTGGCAGTTGCAGGCTCAGCATCAGCGTACCCTGGTCTTCGGACGGCATAAAGCCACTGGGCAAACGCTGCATCAGGAGCACAGCCGCCCCCAACAGCACGCCATAAATGATGGCCATGCGACCTGAGCCACGCAGGATTTTTTCCACCCGCCCCGCATAGCGGTCGCGGTTGCGGTCAAAAACTCGGTTAAACGCACCGAAGAAACCCGTTTTTTGTTCGTGCTCACCCTTAGGAATAGGTTTGAGCATGGTGGCGCACAAAGCGGGGGTGAGCATCAAGGCCATGAGCGCCGAGAAAGCAATCGACACCGCCATCACCACGGCAAACTGGCGATAAATATTGCCCACGGCACCAGGGAAGAAGGCCAAAGGCACAAAGACCGAGACCAGCACCACCGTGATACCTATGACCGCGCCCGAGATTTGATCCATAGCGCGGCGTGTCGCTGGCACGGGCGCCAAGCCCTCTTCGCGCATGATGCGCTCGACATTCTCCACCACCACAATGGCATCATCGACCACGATACCAATCACCATGACCATGCCGAACATGGTCAGCACATTGACCGAATAGCCTAAGCCCAGCAGCACCGCGAAAGTACCCAAAAGCGCAATCGGCACCACCAAGGTAGGAATGATGGTGTAGCGCCAGTTCTGCAAGAACAGGAACATCACCACAAACACCAGCGCAATGGCTTCCACCAAGGTTTGCACCACTTTTTGAATCGAAATATCAACAAACTGTGCAGTGTTATAGGGAGCCTTCCAGCTAATGCCTTGAGGGAAGTGCGGTGCCAACTCGGTCATGCGCGTCTCTACCGCTTTGGCCACAGCAATGGCGTTGCCAGAGTTGGACAACATGATGGCCATCATCACCGCGGGTTGGCCGTTGATACGGGCGCTGGTGGCATAGCTTTGCGAACCCAGCTCAATACGCGCGACATCTGCCAGGCGCACAGCAGCGCCGCTATCGGTACTGCGCAAAAAGATGCGGCCAAACTCTTCCACCGTTTTCAATTGCCCAGGCACCACAATAGCGGCGCTGATACTTTGCCCAGGCACAAAAGGCGTATCGCCCAAAGTGCCTGCAGAGATTTGAATATTTTGTTCGCGAATAGCCGCGTTCACATCTGCTGCCGATAAGTGATAAGCCTGCAATTTAGCGGGGTCTAGCCACACGCGCATGGAGCGCTCAGCCGCAAACAGCTGTACTTGACCCACACCATCTAAACGCTGCAGCTCAGGCATGATGGCGCGCGAGGCGTAATCGGCCACCGCAGGCAGATCTTCAACCTTATCTGCCTGCACCGCCACAATCATCAAAAAGTTGCTGCGCGATTGATCCACACGCACACCGTTTTGCGTAACTGAAGCAGGCAAACGGGACTGCACCCGCGCCACGCGGTTTTGTACCTCGATTTGCGCTTGGTCGGCGTTGGTGCCAGGCTCAAAACTGATGGTCAAGCTGCCCGTGCCATTGGCCAAAGCAGCCGCTTCCATATAAATCATTTTGGGGGTGCCATTGATCTCGCGCTCGATCAACTCCAGCACCGATTCCTCGATTTGCTGAGCTGAAGCACCTGGATAAGTCACATTCACCGTCACGGTGGGCGGTGCCACCTTCGGGTATTGCGTAATAGGCAGTTGCGTAATCGCCACCACACCAGCAAGCACGATAAAGATGGCGATCACCCAAGCAAAAATTGGGCGGTCAATGAAAAAACGGGGCAACATAATGTAGAGCCTTTTTAAGAGTGTTTTTGGCTTTTTGAGCCGTCAAAGCTGCCCGGGCAGCTCCTCTTTTGATACTTATTTTTTGGCTGCTGCTGGCGGCGCAGCAGGGGCCAGGGCAGCTGCCGCAGCCGCCTCTAGCTCTTGGTAGGGCTGCGTTTGCACTTTTTGCACGCCTGGCATCAGGTGCATTTGGCCGGTGACCATGACTTGCTCACCATCGGCCAAACCGCCAGTCACGACCCAGTCCGTCCCCATGCTGGTTTGCACTTGCACAGGGCGCGGCGCAAAACTGCCATCGGCATGAACCACCAAAACACTATCGCCCTGGCTACCACGCGTGACCGCTTGCTGAGGCAGCAAAACGGCATTGGAAACCGCACTTTGCTCGATCCGTACTTTGACAAATAGGCCAGGCAGGAGCAGGCCTTTGGCATTAGGCACTTCAGCGCGCAATTTGACTTGCCCAGTCCCCTCGTCCACCGTCATATCGGTAAACAACAAACGGCCTGGTGTTGGGAAAATACTGCCGTCCTCAAGCACAATTTTCACCTCGGCAGCCTCTGCACCTTCGGCGCGTTTGAGCGTGCCGCTGGCCAAATCACGGCGCATTTGCAAAACCTGGCTCGCGCTTTGTGTGAAATTGATGTAGAGCGTGCTGCTATCCTTGATTTGCGCTACCACTGTAGCGTCGTTGGCATTGAGCAAATCGCCCTCGCTCACCAGCGCACGGCCGATGGTGCCCGCAATTGGGGCGGTAATGGTGGTGCGATTCAAATTGGTTTGCGCATTGGCCAATTGCGCTTTGGCTGCTGCCAAATCAGCTAGGGCCGCCTTTTCAGCCGAAACCACCACATCAAAGTCTTGCTTGCTGACGATGTCTTTCTCTGCCATAGGCTGATAGCGTTTGAGCTTGGCATCGGCCAGCACCCAGTTGGCCTGCGCCTTAGCCAAAGTCGCTTTAGCCGCCAGCACGGCATCTGCGTAAGTGGTGTCATCCATTTGGAACAAGGGCTGCCCCGCCTTCACAACGCTGCCTTCAGCAAATAGGCGTTTGAGCACCACACCACCAGCGCGCGCACGCACATCGGCACTGCGCGCAGCCTCCAAGCGGCCGGGCAACTCAGCGGCCACCGCCACTTGTCCCAGCTTCACTTTAACCACACCTACAGTAGGCAAGGGCGCTGCCGCCTGCGCTGCAGCAGCCTGGGGTGGCTCGCTTTTAGAACACGCAGCCAAACCAGTCAAGCCCGTCACTACGAGCAAAGGCAAAACAGGGCGAAGAACAAAACGCAAGCGCATAGACATAGATCAATCTTTCGGCAAAAGTATGGTGCGCATTTTACATACAATCACGAATGTATGTGTGTTAAGATTTGAAAATTCTTCGCCCTTTTGCCCCATATCTGCATTGCCCCCACTGTCATGGTCCGTCGTACCAAAGCTGAAGCTGAACAAACCCGCCACGCCGTGCTGGATGCAGCCGAGCACCTGTTTCATGCCAAAGGGGTATCTGCCACCAGTTTGAGCGATATTGCCGCGGCCGCAGGTGTGACCCGTGGTGCGATTTACTGGCATTTTCGTGACAAAGTCGATGTCTTTAATTCCATGATGGAGCGCGTGACACTGCCGCTAGAGGAGCTGGTCAACGCCGCCGTCAACAGCAGCGAAGGCCACGCCCTAGCAGGTTTGCGCAGTGTGGTTTTGGCCACCATGGAGCGCATTCAACATGACGAGCAAGTGCGTCATGTATTTGATATCACGCGCAACCGCGCCGCCTATGTAGCTGAAATGCAGCCAGTGCATGAGCGCCTGACCCGCACCCGCAACGCTTTTATTGCCCATACCCAAAAAGCATTGGAGCGCGAAGCGCAAGCCCAAAACACTGCGCTGCTGCTCCCGCCAGAACAAGCCGCGCTGGTGCTGCACACACAAATTGATGGCGCTATCCATCTGTGGCTGATGACCCCCACAGCGTTTGACTTGCCCAGCTTAGGCATGGCCGCTTTTGATGTGGCCGTGCGCGGTTTGGGACTGAATCCGCAATCGCTTTAGGCTCAGCCTACGCTTTTTACGCGCCCATACAATCGCCTACACACCCTCCAAACTGGCGATGTTTCATGCCCACTTCTTTGATTGCACTGGCACAGCTCAACCCCATTGTTGGCGATCTCGGCGGCAATGCCGCACATATTCTGCACGCAGCGCGCACGGCCTACGCCCAAGGCGCTAGGCTACTGATTACCGCAGAACTCTCGCTCACAGGCTATAGCCCGCAAGACCTGCTGCTGCGCCCTGATTTTTTAGCCGCCAGCGATGCGGCACTGGCACAATTGGCACAAGATCTGCACGCGGCCGCACCCGATATGCAGGTGTTGGTGGGGCACCCCACAGCGCAGGCCAGCAGCGCCCAAAGCCACTGGGACGATGCGCGCACAGATGCCCCTTTATTCAATGCGGTCAGTGCCTTGCACCAAGGACAAATCACACAAACCTGGCGCAAACAATATGTGCCCAATTACGGCGTGTTTGATGAGCAGCGTTACTTTCAAGCTGCTGCCGCTTCTCACCCACCCACTTTATTGCCATTTGCAGGCAAACAACTGGGGGTGTTGATTTGCGAAGACGCTTGGACGCCAGCGCCTGCCTTAGCCTGCCTGGCCGCAGGCGCTGATGCGCTGATCGTGCTCAACGCTTCGCCCTATCACGCTGGCAAAGCGCCAGCGCGCGTGGCCGCCATGCAAAACCTGCAACAGCACTGCCCACTGCCTTTGATTTACGCGCATATGGTGGGCGGGCAGGACGAATTGCTTTTTGACGGCTGCGGCTTTGCCCTAGCTGCTAATAGCCAGCCCTTGCTGCAAACGGCGGCCTTCAGCACCGATCTGTCTTATATAGACTTATCGGTACTTTTAAGCGCCAAACCTGCCTGGGCAGCTCCTAATTTTGAAGCGTGGCCGAGCGCCGAAGCAGAAATCTGGCAAGCCTTGGTATTGGGTGTGCGCGACTATGTTCGCAAAAACGGTTTTAGCCGCGTGGCCCTGGGCTTATCTGGCGGCATAGACTCGGCGCTGGTGGCGGCGTTGGCCGTGGACGCTTTAGGGGCAGACCAAGTGCACACGGTGATGATGCCCTCGCCCTACACCGCCGATATCTCTTGGCAAGACGCGCACGAATTAGCCCAGCGCTGCGGCATCCAGCACGACGAAATCAGCATCGCGCCGACTTTTGCGGCCATCAAAGCCAGCTTGGCTGCACTCTTTGGTCAACGCCCCGAAGATGTGACCGAAGAAAACATGCAGGCGCGTATTCGCGGCCTGATGCTGATGGCACTATCCAATAAAACGGGAGCCTTGATTCTCAGCTGCGGCAATAAAAGCGAATACGCCACAGGCTATTGCACCCTGTACGGCGATATGTGCGGCGCTTTTGCCCCCATCAAAGATGTATTCAAAACCCAAGTGTTCGCGCTAGCGCGCTGGCGCAATGCCAACAATCCCTTTGATACCGTTAACGCACCTATCCCTGAGCGCATCATTACCCGCCCGCCCTCAGCGGAGTTGCGCCCTGGGCAGATCGATCAAGACAGCCTACCGCCCTATGAAATACTGGATGCGCTATTGCAGCAGCATATGGAAACGGGCGCGGGCGCGGCTGAGCTGATAGCAGCAGGCTTTCAGCCAGAAATCACCCAGAAAATCTTACGCCTGATTAGAATCAACGAGTACAAGCGCAGCCAGGCTGCGCCTGGCACACGCATCAGCCGCCGCGCCTTTGGTCGCGACTGGCGCTTACCCTTAACGCAAAAGTTTCTTTAAATTTCGGCCATGAAACAAATCACCGCCATCATCAAACCGTTCAAATTAGAAGAAGTGCGCGAAGCCTTGGCTGAATGCGGCGTGACGGGTCTGACCGCGACGGAAGTCAAAGGCTTTGGTCGGCAAAAAGGCCATACCGAGCTCTACCGTGGCGCCGAATATGTGGTGGATTTTTTACCCAAAATCAAAATTGAAGTGGTGGTGCAAACCGAAGCGCTCGATCGCTGCATTGATGCCATTGTGGGCGCTGCACGCACAGGCAAAATTGGTGACGGCAAAATTTTCGTCACCAGTGTTGAACGCGTGGTGCGCATACGCACAGGCGAAGAAAACGAATCGGCGATTTAAGCCCGCGCCAGCAGACGCATAAAAAAACCGCTGCATCAGCGGTTTTTTTTTACGGCTTGCACAAGAAGTTATTCGTCAGAAAAACCCAATTGGCTATGCCCACTGCTGCTGCCACTATTGCCACTGCTACGGCGACCAGCAGCGGGGCCTGGTGGGGCTTTTTTCACCTCGCCGACTTGCGGTAAATCACTGGCATCCCAAGGCATTAGCGAGGCATCGGGGTAAAACGCCGAGCCTGCACCCATTTGCGATGGTGCGAAATCGCCCATTTGCGATACTGCAAAATGGCTTTCAGCACCGCTTGCCGTAGTTTGGTGGCTTTGCAACATACTGACAGGTAGGCCCCAATACACATCCGCTAAAGGAATGTTGCGTGAATCAGCCACAACACCGCAACGCTTTTCAAACGCCTGTGTGCGTTTGAAAATTTGCGCTTCCGTCAAATTCACATGTTCGTGCATTTTCAGCAGCAAGCTAAACGCACGCCCATTGCTCACCACTTGGCAAGAGCGCACCGCTTGATCTAAATCCACCTTGCGGCAGGCATCCAACGCAATCAAACGCAAGACCTCTTTATGCTCAGGGCTGAGCGCAGCAGCAGCCTGCTGCTTTGCCGTCGCGGTGAAGTATTCACGCTCTTGCCCTTGATCCTTCGTTTCGTTTTTTTTACCAAAAGAAAACAGTGCCATGATGCTCTCATTCAAAATCGTTTGCGGCTTTTCTGTCGCTCCGCAAACGGCATGATCAAGTCTCCACGATATCGCAAACACCCTGCACCAGGCAAGCAAAACGCCGCAGTTTTAATAAGCCAACTTCTCGGGCTGCACCACTTGCAAAATCGTGGTGGCGATCTCTTCGATCGACTTGGTCGTGGTAGATAGCCAGCGGATACCATAGCGGCGCATCATGCGCTCGGCCTCCTGCACCTCGCGCTGGCAATTGTCCAGCGCCGCGTAACGGCTGCCCGGCCTGCGCTCATGCCGAATCTGCGCCAGGCGTTCAGGGTCTATGGTCAAGCCAAAAATCTTGGCTTTGTGCGGCACCAGGGCCGGTGGCAATTCACCGCGTTCAAAATCCTCAGGAATTAGCGGGTAGTTAGAGGCTTTGATGCCGTGTTGCATGGCCAAATACAGCGAAGTGGGCGTTTTACCGCTGCGCGACACGCCCACCAAAATCACATCGGAACTAGCTAAATCTTTATGCGACTGCCCATCATCGTGCGCCAAGCTGTAATTGATAGCCTCAATCCGGTTTTGATACGCCTGCGACTGACTGATATCGTTAAAGCGGCCAACACGGTGCAGGGATTTCACCCCCAGCTCCTGCTCCAACGGCTGCACGAACATGCCGAACATATCCAACAACATACCGCCGCAGCCCTCGCGAAACACCTGCAGCACATCCTTATCCACAATCGTGGTGAAAACGATGGGGCGCTGCCCCTCCACCTGCGCCGTGTGTTTAATTTTGGCGATGGCCTGATCAGCCTTATCAATATCGTCAATAAAAGGCAGGCGCACATGGCGCGTGGGCATATCGAACTGCGCAAGAATAGCGTTGCCAAAAGTCTCGGCCGTAATGCCCGTGCCATCAGAGACAAAAAACACCGTGCGATTGCTCATAAAACCCCGTCTTGAAGGCATTAAATTGGATAGCTGCTCAGGCAGATTTGGCGGCCATTTTTAGCCAAAACACCCTGAAAAAGGCATAAAAAAACCGCTTGAAGCCTAGGGCTGCAAACGGTTTTTATTTTATTTGGTTGCGGAGGCTGGATTTGAACCAACGACCTTTGGGTTATGAGCCCAACGAGCTACCAGACTGCTCCACTCCGCGTTAAGAGGCCAGATTGTAGCACAGGCTTTGCTGCTCTGCACAAAAACACCTTATCGCAACAATTTACGCAACTGATACAGCGCATCCAACGCCTCGCGTGGGCTGAGCGCATCGGGGTTGAGGGCGGCCAAGGCTGCTTCAGCAGGGCTGGGGACGAGTGCTTCGTCTTCAGGCGCAGTGGCAAATAAATCGAGTGCATTTTGCGTTTGTGCCTTTTGTCTGCGGTTTTGCAGTTCGGCTAGGGTGTTTTGTGCTTGCTTGATCACGGCTGCGGGCACGCCTGCCAATTGCGCGACAGCTACGCCGTGGCTGCGATCTGCGGGGCCTGCTTCGAGCGCGTGTAAAAAGGTGATGCCCTTACCTTGATGGACGGCGCTGAAGTGGTAGTTGCGCATTTGCGCGCAAGTGGCGGGCAGCTCGGTCAATTCAAAATAATGCGTGGCAAATAGACTCA
>CAZSPW010000006.1:0-8517 GCA_964608575.1 uncultured Burkholderiaceae bacterium
GCTAATTTTGCAGGCAATTTGCCTGTGTTGGCACAGCGGCACCGCTGCTTAGTGATTGACTTGCCTGGTTATGGCCAAAGCGATGCTGTGCCTGGCGATGCAGTTGCAGGCTGTGTCAGCGCCTGTGTGGCCTTGTTGCAGGCTTTAAATCTGAGCGCCGCACATATCATCGGCAATTCCCTAGGCGGTATTGTTGGCTCGCATTTGGCTGCGCAGCACCCTGCTATGGTCAAAAGCTTAGTTTCTATCGGTGGTGTTGGTTTGAATATATTCACCAGCTTCCCAGGCGAGGGCTTGAATTTATTAACGGCTTTTGTGGAAGAACCTAGCCGTGAGCGTTTGGCGCGTTGGCTGCGCTCCATGGTGTACGACCCCGCCATCGTCACGACCGAATTATTGGAGATGCGCTACGCCCAAGCGACCGAGCCTAAAACCTTGGCCACCAGCCGTGCAATGTATTCACAAGAGGCCATTGCTGCGATTGCACAAATGCGGCGCGCCAAGCCCGAGCATGCGATTGCCCATTTGGCCGCCATACAGGCACCTACCCTCTTGGTTTGGGGGCGCGATGATCGCGTTAGCCCCTTAGATGTCAGCCTTATACCTATGCGCTTGATTCCTAACTGCGAGTTGCATGTCTTTGCGCAATGCGGGCACTGGGCCATGATCGAATGCAAAGAGCGTTTCGAAGCCTTGGTGCAAGATTTTTTCGCAGCCGCTGAAAAGCGCAGTGCAACCCATTGAGGGCCTTGTCGCCCCCATTTTTTCCTTTTATTTCACATATTGAGAGAGCTTTTATCATGACGATGTACTTCACCCCTGAACACGAATGGCTACAAGTCGAAGGCGATACCGCCACGGTGGGCATCACCATCCATGCGCAAGACGCGCTAGGCGATGTGGTGTTTGTCGATTTGCCAGAAGTAGGCAGCAGCTTGGAGGCCAAAGCCGTAGCTGGTGTGGTCGAATCGGTTAAAGCCGCTGCCGATATTTATATGCCTGTGGATGGCGAGATTTTGGAAGTGAATGAAGCCTTACGCGCTGACCCTGCGCTGGCCAATACCGATCCGCTGGCGGCTGGCTGGTTCTTCAAAGTCAAGCTGAGCAACCCTGCGCAATTGGCCGAACTGCTGGATGAAGCGGCTTATCAAGCCTTGATCGCCTAAAGCTCACAGCTGAGGTCTCGTTTCTACGCCTGGTTTTTAGGTGTGTTTTTGGCATTTTAGGCCGCCAAACCTGCCTGAGCAGCTCCTCTTTTTTTAACCTATGCCGCCTCTGTGGGGCTGCTTTTGTAGTCTTGTTTTGCCATGTCCCGCCTTGCTCTTCTAGAAAACCCCAGCGCTTTTATTGCCCGCCACATTGGCATCAATCCCGCAGACGAAGCCAAAATGCTCAGCGTCATAGGCGAGGCCAGCCGTGCGGCGCTGATGGATTCCATCGTGCCGCCCAGCATCCGCCGCGCCCAAGCCATGGATTTGCCCCCTGCCGTGGGCGAAGAAGCCGCTTTGGCCGAATTGAAAGCCATCGCCAGCAAAAACCAGATT
The DNA here is from genome assembly GCA_964608575.1 of uncultured Burkholderiaceae bacterium. GTDB lineage: Bacteria > Pseudomonadota > Gammaproteobacteria > Burkholderiales > Burkholderiaceae_C > JAMIFN01. The sequence goes on from CAZSPW010000006.1 coordinate 1,545, forward strand.
TTCAAAAGTTTTATCGGCCAGGGCTATTACGGCACGCACACGCCTACGGTGATTTTGCGCAATATCTTGGAAAACCCCGCTTGGTACACCGCCTACACGCCTTATCAAGCGGAAATCAGCCAGGGGCGTATGGAAGCCCTGGTGAACTTCCAAACCATGGTGACTGACTTGACGGGCATGGACATAGCCAACGCCTCCATGCTGGACGAAGCCACGGCCGCAGCCGAAGCCATGACCCTAGCCAAGCGCAGCGTCAAAGCCAAAGGCCATGTGTTTATCGTCAGTGGCGACTGCCACCCGCAAACCATAGAAGTGATTCAAACCCGGGCTGCGCCTTTGGGTTTAGTGGTGAAAATCATCCACTCGGCCGATGAATGGCGCGCCGCCATTGCCGCCGATGATTATTTTGCAGCCTTGCAACAATACCCCGCTTCCAGCGGTTGGCTGGCTGATTGGAGCGCCAGCGCCGAAGAAATCCACAGCAAAGGCGCAGCCCTGATTTTGGCGGCCGATTTGCTGGCGCTGACGCTGTTGAAATCGCCGGGCGAAATGGGGGCGGACATTGTGGTCGGCACCACGCAGCGTTTCGGCATGCCCATGGGCGCGGGCGGCCCGCACGCGGCCTATATGGCTTGCCGCGATGCGTATAAACGCAGCCTGCCCGGGCGTTTGGTCGGCGTCAGTATCGATGTGCACGGCAATCCGGCCTACCGCTTGGCGCTGCAAACGCGCGAGCAACATATTCGGCGCGAAAAAGCCACCAGCAATATCTGCACCGCTCAGGTGCTGCCTGCGGTGATCGCCAGTATGTATGCGGTGTATCACGGCCCTGATGGCCTGCGCCGCATAGCCGAGCGCACCGCGTTGCTGACAGCCGTTTTGCAAGCTGGCTTGCAAGAATTAGGCTTTGCCAGCGTGCACGCTACGGCCTTTGATACCCTCAGTTTTGTCACGGGCGATGCTACGCAAAAAATAGCTGCCCAGGCAGCATCTACGCGCGTAAACCTTAGAAATAATCGTAAAAATCAACTGGGTATCTCGCTGGATGAAACCAGCACCCGCGCCGATGTGGAGTTGTTGTGGCAAATTTTTGCAGGGCAGGGTAAAAAACTGCCTGACTTTGCTGCGCTGGCAGCGGCTGCCCCCGATTTGATTCCTGCCGAGCTGCGCCGCACCAGCACTTATTTGACGCACCCCGTGTTCAACACGCACCGCAGTGAAACGGCCATGCTGCGCTATATCCGCAGCTTGAGCGATAAAGATTTGGCGCTGGACCGCAGCATGATTCCGCTGGGCTCTTGCACCATGAAGCTCAACGCCACCAGCGAGATGATTCCCATCACCTGGCCTGAATTTGCGCAAATTCATCCCTTTGCCCCAGCCAAGCAATTGGCGGGCTATGCCGAGCTAGATGCGCTCTTGCAGCAGTGGCTGTGCAGCATCACCGGTTATGCCGGCGTGAGCCTGCAGCCCAATGCCGGCAGCCAGGGCGAATACGCGGGTTTGTTGGCGATACAGGCCTACCACGCGGCGCAAGGCCAAGGCCACCGCAATATCTGCCTGATTCCGCAAAGCGCCCACGGCACCAACCCCGCCAGCGCGCAAATGGTGGGCATGCAAGTGGTGGTGACCAAATGCGACGAGCAGGGTAATGTGGATTTGGCCGATTTGGCGGCGAAATGCGAGCAGCACAGCGCCAATCTGGCCTGCGTCATGATCACCTACCCCAGCACCCACGGCGTGTTTGAAACGGGCGTGAAAGAGCTGTGCGCGCTGGTGCACCGCCACGGCGGCCGCGTTTATGTCGATGGCGCGAATATGAACGCGCTGGTGGGCATAGCTGCACCGGGCGAATTTGGCGGCGATGTCAGCCATTTGAATTTGCACAAAACCTTCTGCATTCCGCATGGCGGCGGCGGCCCGGGCGTAGGCCCAGTTTGCGTGGTGGAAGATTTGGTGCCGTATCTGCCCCAGCATGGCGCAGCGGGCAAGCCGAATAAGGTGGGGGCAGTGAGCGCAGCTCCTTTGGGTAATGCCGCTGTGCTGCCCATCAGCTGGATGTATATCCGCATGATGGGCGCAGCGGGCTTGCAGCAGGCTACCGAAACCGCCATCTTGAGCGCCAACTACATCAGCACGCGCCTGAAAGACCACTACCCCACGCTCTACGCCTGCGCTAACGGCCATGTGGCGCATGAATGTATCTTGGATTTGCGTCACTTTAAAGACAGTTGCGGCATCATGGCCGAAGATGTCGCCAAGCGCCTGATTGATTACGGCTTCCACGCGCCAACGCTGTCCTTCCCCGTGGCCAACACCTTGATGGTCGAGCCCACCGAAAGCGAAGACTTGGCTGAGATTGACCGTTTTATCAACGCCATGATCGCCATTCGCGCGGAAATTGCACAGGTGGAAAACGGCACTTGGCCGCGTGAAGACAACCCGCTGAAAAACGCCCCCCATACTGCCGCGCAATTGCTGGCTGAGTCTTGGAACCAAAGCCATGCTTATGGCCGTGAAATCGGCGCGGCATTGCCCCAAGGTCAGGCGCTGGCTGGCGGTAGCTTGAAATATTGGCCACCCGTTGGGCGCGTGGACAATGTGTATGGCGACCGTAATTTATTCTGCTCTTGCCCACCTTTGTCCGACTTTGCTGAGTAAGCGGTGCAGTCGCAGATTTTTAGGGGTAAAAACAAAGAAAATCCGCACAAAACCTGCCTGAGCAGCTCCTATTTTTAAAGTATGCGCAGCACCATGCCGACCTCGGTTTGGCCTGCTGCGCTGTGCGCCAAAGGCTGGCCTGCGTGCATCCGAGCCACGGCGGCGACGATGCTCAGGCCCAGGCCGTGGTGGCTGCCGGGCTGGCTGCGCGCGCTATCGCTGCGGTAGAGCCGATCAAAAATGCGCGGCAAATCCTGGGGCTTAATTTCTGTTCCGCTAGAGCTGAGATTGCTGACGCTCAGGCGCACTTGATTCGGCTCTAGGGGCGCGATACGGATTTCGACCAGAGAGCCAGGCAGGGCGTAGCGGCAGGCGTTGCTCAGTAGATTAGAGAGGGCGCGTTTGAGCAAGGGCGGGTCAAAATTGCCGCTGGCATCGCCCACGATGGCAAGCGCCAGCTCAGCTTCTGCAAAAGCGGCTTCATGGTAGTTGGCGACTGACTGCGCCAGGGCGCGCAAGCTGGGTACGGGGCTGCGTCTGGCTTGGGCTCCTCGATCGACCTGTGCCAAAAACAGCATATCTTGAACCATGGCCGAAACCCGTTGCAGCTCTTCCAGCTGTATGCCCAGCAGCTCTTGCAGTGCTGCGGCTGAATGCGGTTTGCGCAAAGCCAGTTCGGTGCTGGTGATCAGGGTGCTCAGGGGTGTGTTGAGTTCATGCGCAACATCGGCATTGAAGCCGTCTAGCTGCGCATAAGCGGCCTGTATGCGTTGCAGCAGCGCGTTGAATTGCAGCACCAGGGCTTGCAGCTCTGCGGGTTGCTCGGCTGCGTCCAGGCGTTGGGTCAGCTGGCCTATATCCAGCGCCTCAACTTGGCGCTGTAGGGCCGCCAGCGGCCGCAGCAGGCGCCGTATCAGCCATAGGCCGCCAAAGGCGAAAACCGCCACACCGACTAAGGAGCTAGCTAACAAAATCCAGCGCAATTGGCGCAGCAATTGGGCATCGGGTTTGGGGTCTTGTTGCAGGCGGGCATGCCACAGGCCGCCGCTGGCTTGAGGCGGTGGCAGAGAAAAATCCCAAGTCGCAGATGGGCCTGCAGGCAGCTGGTGTGGGCTGCGGTAGCGCAGTTGCCCCTGCGCGTCCCAAATCTGCAGGGCTAAATCGGCGTGGCCAGAAAAGTGCTCGTCTAGACGCGCCAGAAGGGCGGGGAGCTCTTGCGCTTGCGCGGGCGTTTCTGCGGCTTTTTGTTCTTGCAGCAAATGCATGACCAAGCGGCTCATATTCTGCAAAGACTCTTGTTGCCGCGCCTGTAAATGCCCTGCCGTCATGGCATAGACCACGCAGGAGACTAGGGTCAAACCCAGGAGGCTGAGCGCGGCCAGCCCCAGCCATTGCTGCCGCGCTAGTGACCAGTGCGTGGCGGGCTTCATGGCGCGCGCAGCTCCAGCACATAGCCCATGCCGCGCACGGTGTGCAGTAGAGGCTGGGCAAAGGGCGCGTCCAGTTTGCTGCGCAAGCGCCGCACGGCAACTTCGACCACATTGGTTTCGCTGTCAAAGTGCATATCCCATACTTGCGCGGCCAGCTCGGTGCGCGAGAGCACACAACCGGCCTTGCGCAGAAACAAGGTCAAGAGCGTGAACTCTTGCGCGGTTAAATCCAAGCTCTGCCCCGCCCGCCAAGCTTTGCGGCGCAGTAAGTCCAGCTCTAAATCAGCTAGTTGCAGGCGCATGGGGTGATGGCTCTGGCTATCGGTTTGGGTGGCGGGCAGGGCGCGCCGCACCAGGGCTTGCAAGCGTGCTACCAGTTCAGAAAAGGCAAAGGGTTTGAGCAGGTAGTCGTCAGCGCCGGCTTGCAGTCCTGTGACGCGGTCTTCCACTCGTCCCAAGGCCGTGAGCATCAACACCGGGGTGGCTTTTTGGCTGCGCAGCGCTGTCAGCACGGCCATGCCGTCCAGCCCGGGCAGCATGCGGTCGAGAATGATGGCTTCGTATTGGCCTTCCAGCGCCAAGTGCAGGCCGTCTAGGCCATTGCCGGCGACATCGACCACAAAGCCCTCTTCGGCCAGCCCTGTGCTCAGGTATTGCGCCAGCTTGTTTTCGTCTTCGACTAAAAGAATTCTCATAAGGGCGGCATTGTGCGGCTTGCTGCGGCACTTGTCACATGACGAATTTGTCATCTTGCAGTTGGTCTGCTGTTGGGCAGGTCTGGGCACAATCAGCATAGCTTTTTTTGATTGGACTGTTATGCCCAACTTGCCCCCTGATTTGCTGCCATCTTCCCTAGCCACTGCCTTGCCCCGCCGCCGTTTTGTGCAGGGCATGGCAGCCAGCGGTTTGTTGCTGGGCGTGGGGGCTTGGGCAAGCCATGCTCAGGCGCAAAACGCCAGCGGCCATACTGGCCAAGCGCCAGAGCTACGCGGCACGAGTTTTGATTTGGTACTCAGTCCTGCGACGGTAAATATCACAGGCAAGCCTGCTACTGCCACCCTAGTCAATGGCAGCTTGCCTGGCCCCACGCTGCGCTGGCGCGAGGGCGATGTCGTTACCATCCGCGTAAAAAACCTGCTGGCTGAAGATAGCTCTATCCACTGGCACGGGATTTTGCTGCCTTATCAAATGGATGGTGTGCCCGGTGTCAGCTTTGCTGGCATCAAACCGGGCGAGACCTTTACCTACCGCTTCAAAGTGCAGCAGCACGGCACTTATTGGTATCACTCGCATTCGGCCATGCAGGAGCTGACGGGGTTGTACGGCGCCATCATCATCGACCCGGCGGATGAGCGCCAGCGCACACGCGCCGACCGCGATTTGGTGGTTCAGCTCTCCGACTGGAGCGATACCGACCCCATGCGCATCATGATGAATTTGCGCAAGCACGGCGGCTATTACAACCAAAACCAGCCCACGGCGCTGCGCTTTGCGCAAGATGTGCGTCGCTATGGCCTGAAGGTGGCGGCGGATATGCGCCAAATGTGGAACCAAATGCGCATGAGCCCGACTGATTTGGCTGATGTTTCAGCCATGGCGCTGACTTATTTGATGAATGGCCAAGCGCCAGCCGAGAACTGGACGGGCTTATTTGCCAAAGGCGAAACCCTGTTGCTGCGCTTTATCAATGCGGCGGGGCACACTTTCTACGATGTGCGCATACCGGGGCTAAAGCTGCAAATCGTCGCCGCCGACGGTGTGGCGGTGGAGCCAGTATCTGTGGATGAGTTTCGCTTTGGCCCAGGTGAAACCTATGATGTGCTGGTCACGCCGACGGACGATGCCCACACCATTTTTGCGCAAAGCATGGACCGCAGCGGCTATGCCCGCGGCACGCTGGCGACCCGCGCTGGTTTAAGCGCGCCCGTGCCCGCGCCCGACCCCGTGGAGTGGCTCAGCATGACGGACATGATGGGCAGTATGGAGCACGGCAGCATGGCGGGTATGGCGCATGGTGCTATGAACCACGGGGCGATGAATCACGGGGCGATGAATCACGGGGCGATGAATCACGGGGCTAGGGCGGCCAGCCCTTTGGCCATGCCCAGCCGCCAAGTGCGCCATGCCCGCAGCGAGTTTGGTGCTGGCGTTGATGCCCGTGTGGACACCCCGCGCACCAATTTAGATGACCCCGGCGTCGGCTTGCGAAACAACGGCAGGCGCGTGCTGACCTTGGCCGATTTGCATACTCGTGGCGGCGCGCTTGACCCGCGCAGCCCCGAGCGCGAGATGGAGCTGCACTTGACGGGCAATATGGAGCGCTACACCTGGCAATTCGATGGCTTGGAGTTTGGCCAATCCAGCCCCGTGCACTTCAAGCATGGCGAACGCCTGCGCGTGATTTTGCACAACGACACCATGATGACCCACCCCATGCACCTGCACGGTATGTGGCAAGAGCTGGAAACCGATCAGGGGCAGTTTCAGGTGCGGCGCCACACCATTCCGGTGCAACCGGCGCAACGCATCAGTTTTTTGTTGACGGCAGATGCGCTGGGGCGCTGGGTCTGGCATTGCCATTTGATGTTCCATATGGATATGGGCATGTTCCGTGAAGTGGTGGTGACGGCTTAAAGCCAACAGCCTGAGCGAGCGAACAGAGCGCCAAACCGATATACCCAAGAAAGTGCCAGTATGAAGAAGCCGATCAACACGCCCAGCCCTAGCTTGACGCTGCCCGCCGCACTGCTGCTAGGGCTTTTTGCCAGCCTAGCAAGCCTGCCTGCGCTGGCACAAAACGCGCACCACGGTCACCAGGGTCACCATGGGCATGCGATGCTCCCAGCTCAGCATGAGCCTGCACATCCAGCTCCAGCCGCAAA
>CAZSPW010000006.1:8617-32285 GCA_964608575.1 uncultured Burkholderiaceae bacterium
ATCAAGGGCATAAGGGTCATGAGAGCCATGCAGCACCGCCGCCGCAGCAAACGGATGCGGCTCATGCGGATACGGCAGACGGCTTGCGTGACCCGCATGCTTACGCCCATGGCTATGTGCGTGGCAGCGGCCCCTATGCGCTGACGCGCTATCACTTGGGCGATGAACACCCTTACGCGACGCTTTTATTCGATAGGCTGGATTGGGGCAAAACTGCCACAGCTCGGCCTGATGTGCAGTTTGATGCTCAGTGGAGCTGGGGCAGCAGCTATAACCGTTTGCTGCTGCAAAGCGAGGGCCATGTTGAAGATGGCAAGCTGCAGGAAGCCAGAAATGAAGTGCTGTGGAGCCACGCCATCGCCCCTTTTTGGGACAGCCAGCTCGGCCTGCGTTTAGATAAAAATGCCAGCGCCGATCGCCAGTGGCTGGCGTTTGGCGTGCAAGGTCTGGCGCCTTATTGGTTTGAAGTACACGCCAAACTCTATGTTGGCGATGGCGGGCGCAGCGCCCTGCGCTTGGGCGGCGATTACGATTTGGCGCTGAGCCAGAAATGGTTTTTGCAGCCAGCCATCGAGAGCAATTTTTACGGCAAAAGCGATGCCGTTAATGGCCTAGGCAGTGGCCTGTCTTCGGCCAGTGTCAGTTTGCGCCTACGCTATGAAGGGCGGCGCGACCTTGCGCCCTATCTGGGCGTAGAGCGCCAGCAAACCTTCGGCCAGACGGCAGATTGGGCGCGCAGTGCAGGGCAAAAAACAGGCCAAACGCGCTGGTTTGCTGGGCTGCGCATCTGGTTTTAAGTTGGGCCAGCAGAAAATTGGGGTAAGCTCAAGAGCATTTCCACCCTCGTATTTATCCTATGAAAAAGCAAAAAAGCGCCGTTAAATCTGCCTGGGCAGCTCTTTTTTTTATAGCTTTTCTGGCTGCTTGCGGGCAAAAAAACGATGATGCGGCTGTGCTTATGCAGCCATCAGCGTCCTCGCCTAGTGCTGCTGCGCAAGCGCTGCCTGCTGACGCTCAAGTTGTGCGTTTAGCCGCTGTTGGGCCACTCACGGGTGGTATTGCCCATATTGGCAAAGATGTGGCCAATGGCGTGCAGTTGGCGGTGGATGAGGCCAATGCCCAACAACCCAAACTGGGCGGCAAGCCTGTGCATTTCCAGCTTTTGCAAGAAGACGATGCGGGCGACCCGAAACAAGCCGCTGCGGTGGCGCAGCGCCTGTGCGATAAAGGCGTGGTGGCAGTAGTCGGCCATGTGCAATCAGGCGCATCTATCCCCGCTTCGGCGGTGTACGATAAATGCGGGATTGTGCAAATCACGCCTGCCACGAGCAATCCTGAATACACCCAGCATGGCCTCAAGCATATTTTCCGTTTGATTGCTAATGACAATCAGTTGGCTGCAGGCTTGGCGCAAACGGCGATGGATAAATTCGCCATCAAGCGCGTGGCGATTGTGGATGATCGCACCGCTTTTGGGCAGGGCATTGCGAAAGTTTTTAAGCAGGAGGCTGTAAAAAACGGTGCTGCTGTAGTGGCGCAGGAATACACCAATGACAAAGCCTCAGACTTTATGGGCATCCTCACCAGTATCAAAGGCAAACAAGTTGATGCGATTTTGTTTGGCGGCTTAGATGCGCAAGCCGGCCCCATGCTGCGCCAGATGGAGCAATTGGGTTTGGGGAAAGTGCGTTTAATTGGCGGCGATGCTATTTGCACTGAAAAATTGCCCGAACTCGCTGGTGGCGTGCCTGCGGTTGAGAATGTGGTTTGCGCCTTAGGTGGCGCTGGGGTGGAGCAATTGGCTGGCGGCCAAGCCTGGCTGGAGCGCTATAACGCCAAATACCCAGGTGAATTCCAGATGTACAGCCCCTACGCCTATGCCGCAGGACAGCTCATTATTGACAGCATCAAAGCGGCTGACTCTGCCGATAGCAAATTGTTTTTGCCCAAAATTGCGGCTGCGCAATTCGATAGCGTGATTGGCCGCATTCAATTTACACCCACGGGCGAAATGGCTGCGCCGCAAATCTCGCTTTACACCTACCGCGCGGGCAAGCGCGTGGCCCTGCCTTAAATTGGCGGCGTTTTATTCAGCCAATAAGGTTTTTAAATCGGCCGCCAATTTGTCTGCGCCTTGGTTATAGCGCACATACAGGCGCGGACGGCCTTGCTTGTCGAACACAAAAGATGCAGCGGTGTGGTCCACCGTGTATTGGTTGGCGCTATCGCTGGGGTTGGCCTTGTAATACACACGGAAATCTTTGGCCGCCTGGGCGGTTTGTGCTTCGCTGCCGACCAAGGCCACAAAGCTGGGGTCGAAAGCGGGCACATAGTCGGCCAGCACTTCGGGCGTATCGCGTTTGGGGTCTAGAGTGATAAAAATGCCTTGCACTTGATCACCTTCTTTGCCTAATAATCGCTTGGCTTCTTTCAGCTCGGCCAAGGTGATGGGGCACACATCGGGGCAATGGGTGTAGCCAAAAAATACGACGACGACTTTGCCTTTGAATTCAGTCAAATGCCGCATTTTGCCTGCGCTATCGGGCAGGGCAAAGCCTTGGGCGTAGTTCACACCAGTGATGTCGCTGCTGTTGAATTGCGCGGTGGCGGCGCTTTGCGGTTTGCAGGCGGGCAAAACCAGCAGGGTGCAAGTGCTGAGCACAGCGATGAGGGCAGTTTTTAAGGGTGTTTTCTTCATTTTTCGGCGTAAAAGCTGCCTGAGCAGCTCATATTTTGATAGAGGAATTACAGCCCCATCATACGGCGATACCAGTGGTGAAAGTGCTCCATGCCATCTTCCATCGGGCTTTGGTACGGCCCCCACTCTTCGTCGCCGCGCTCATACAGGGCGCGGCGGCCTGCATCCATGCGTTCGGCGATTTCGTCGTCTTCGACGCAGGTTTCCATATAGGCCGCTTGCTGCGCTTCGATGTAATCGCGCTCAAAAGCGGCAATTTCTTCGGGGTAGAAAAATTCCACCATATTCAGGGTTTTTTGCGGGCCGTGCGGAAACAGGGTGGAAACCACCAGCACATTGGGATACCACTCCACCATGACGGTGGGGTAATAGGTCAGCCACACCGCGCCGTATTTGGGCGGCAGCCCGCTGCGGTAATTGAGTACAGCATCGTGCCAGCGCTTATACACATCAGAGCCGGGCTTGCCCAGTTTGTCTGCCACGCCCACGGTTTGTACTGAATAATTGCGCCCCATTTCCCACTGCAAATCGTCGCAGGTGACGAATTGCCCTAAGCCGGGGTGGAAGGGGCCAACATGGTAGTCCTCAAGATAAACCTCGATAAAGGTTTTCCAGTTGTAATTGCACCAATGCAGCTCGGTGCGGTCGTACACAAAACCTTCGAAATTGAACTTTTTCAAGGCTTGCATGGCAGCCAAATCGGCTTGCACATCACCGCCACGGCTGACATCAAACAGCAGACCATTCCAGTTTTGCAGCGGGTAGTTGTTCAAATGCAGGCAAGGGTCTTGCGCGAAATGGGGCGCGCCTATGAGCGTGCCTGTGGCATTGTTCTGGCCAGACACATCGTAAGTCCAGCGGTGCAGAGGGCAGACGATTTGTCCTTGCTGCGCGCCACGGCCTTTGAGCATGATGGCTTGGCGGTGGCGACAAACATTGCTGATGAGCTCCACCCCGCGTGCGGTGCGCAGCAGGGCGCGCCCGCCCGCTTCTTGCTGTAAGGTGTGGTAATGGCCTACATGGGGAATGGCAAGCTCATGCCCAACATACTGCGGCATAGCGTTAAAAATGCTGGCCAACTCGCGCTGGTAAAGCGCCTCATCAAAATAGCTGGCAACGGGTAGCTGACTAGGGGCAGCACCCTGCAACTGAATACCAGAAACAGACTCAGGCATGACCTCAAATCCTATTTTTCTCAATACCCAGACCCTATCTATCGACTAGCGGGTCACTAGAAAAGCAAAACCCGCCATCGGTGTAGGCGGGCTTGCGCATTGGAATGCACCAAAACGGAACCATGCAGATTGTAGAGCGCAGTTCCGGGGTGCGCTTTTGAGCAAAGTTAAACGGGAACTTTTTTCAGCATTTCAGTGCCCACTTTGCCTTCCGCGATTTCGCGCAGGGCGGTAACAGCGGGTTTGTTTTTGCTGTCGATGCGGGCGCTATGGCCTTGGCTGAGCATGCGGGCGCGGTAGGCAGCAGAGAGAACCAACTGAAAACGATTCGGGATTTGTTTCAAGCTGTCTTCAACGGTGATACGAGCCATGGTGTAGGTTCCTCTTGATCGGGCTGTGGGACTAGCCGTTTTGTATTATTGAATATGCATTGCGGCAAACAAAGCCGCATGCCGTTGGCGTTGAATCGCTGCGCGTAGGCGCTGCGCAGCCACAATGCTGTGTAAATCGGCTAAAGCAGCCTCAAAACGGTCGTTGATTATAACAAAATCGAATTTTCCAGCCTCGGCAACTTCGGCTTGGGCATTGTGCATGCGCAGGGCAATTTTTTCAGGTGCATCTTCGCCGCGGCGTTCAATGCGGGCGCGTAACTCATTCATGCTGGGTGGCAAAATAAAAATGAGTTGCGCCTGTGGCAATTGTTGTTGCACTTGAAAAGCGCCTTGATAGTCAATCTCCAGAATCACATCTTGGCCGCTTGCCAATTGCTGCGCCACGGCCTGCTTGCTGGTGCCATAGCGTTGACCATGCACGGCGGCCCATTCTAGTAAGGCGTTTTGTTGAATTAAGGCATCAAACTCGGCGTCGCTAGTGAAAAAATATTCGCGACCGTGTTGTTCTTGTCCGCGTGGTTCCCTAGTGGTGTGGGATATTGAGAGTGCGACCTGTTGATCTGCGGCCAGCAAAGCTTTGACCAAAGAGGATTTGCCAGCGCCACTGGGCGCGGAAATGATGAAAAGTGAGCCTGATGTCTGTTGCGTCATGGGCGCAGATTGTAAAAGCCCCAGTTAGCGCGATAAAGCCGATAGCCTAGCGTCGCCCTAGGGTGATTGCCAGCGTGTATATTGCCAGCTTTGTTAGTTACACAAACGAGCGCAAATTTATGAAGCAGGTTAAAGCCGTTACTTGGATAGGAGCTGGGGTCTTAGCAGGGGTGCTAGCGACGGTGTCGGTGCAGTCTATTGCGCGTGGCAATCGTGCTGATGTGCCATTGGAGGAGATGCAGCGCTTTGCGCGCGTGTTTGAATCGATCAAGAGTAGCTATGTTGAACCTGTGGATGAGAAAAAACTCATCACGGATGCCATCAAAGGCATGGTCACTGGGCTAGACCCCCATTCGTCTTATTTTGATAAAAAAGAACTCAAAGAGTTCAACGAAAGCGTCAGTGGCAGCTTTGTCGGGCTGGGTATAGAGATCACGCAAGAGGACGGCTTGGTCAAAGTGGTGGCGCCGATTGAGGGTACGCCCGCTTTTCGCGCGGGTTTGAAGTCTGGTGATTTGATCAGCAAGATTGATGACACCAGCGTGCGCACTTTGACACTGAATCAGGCGGTTAAACGCATGCGGGGCGAGCCCAATACCAAAGTGACGCTACAAATCATGCGCAAAAGCGAGGCGCGTACTTTTAGCGTCACCATCACGCGCGATGTGATCAAGGTGGTTTCTGTCAAAGGCAAGATGGTGGCGCCCGATTACGCTTGGGTGCGTATTACCAACTTCCAAGAGCGCACAGTCGAAGATTTTGCGAAAAAAATCACTGAATTACACCAAACCAACCCCAATATGAAGGGCTTGGTGCTGGATTTGCGCGGCGACCCAGGCGGTTATTTGCATTCAGCCGTGGCGATTTTGTCGGCCTTTTTTGATCAACCTGTGACGGCGGTGTCTACCAAAGGGCAGATGCGCGGCACAAGCGAGGTCATGAGCACGGCCCCCAGCTCGTATCCGCGTGAAGACGCCCAGCGTATGAGTGAGATGGCTAAAGCGACTAAAAATCTGTTGCACAAACTGCCCGTAGTGGTATTGGTCAATGAGGGATCAGCTTCCGCCAGCGAGATTGTCGCTGGTGCCCTGCAAGACCATCAGCGCGCCAAAATCATGGGCAACCAAACTTTTGGCAAAGGCTCAGTGCAGCAGGCCGTATGTCTGGACGATGGTGGTGTTTCCATGCAGTATTGCCGCGATGCGGCGCTCAAGCTGACGATCTCGCGCTACTACACGCCTTCTGGCAAATCGATTCAAGCGCGCGGTATCGTGCCCGACTATTTTGTGGATGAAGCGCAAGGCGGAGATCCGTTTGCCATTTTGCGTTATCCCAGCGAAGCCGATTATTTAAGCCATTTAAGCAACGGTCAGTCACAAGAAATCGACACCAAGGCACTGGATGCCGAGCGTGAAGCAGCGCGCAAGCGCATGGAGGCCGAGGTTTGCAAACCTGAAGACCAACGCTATAAATCGCCAGAATTAGGCAGTGATAAAGACTGGCAACTCAAGCAAGCTTTGAACCTGCTCCAAGGCCAGCCTGTGGAGCAAAGCAAAACCCTGTTTGAGCGCAAAGAAGAGAAAAAGGCCGATGCCGGGGCCGATAGTGAGGAGTAAAGCAAGCTGCGCACCACCTCGCCTCATGCGAGGAGCGCAGCGACGCGGCAATCTATAAGTAATGGATTTTGCTTTCTAGTGCTGATGGCTGAGCTAGGCATCACCCTGATGCAAATCAGGGTAGTCAGCATTGACTCAGCCAAGTTTTACGCGGATTTTTAAAGAAATGGCATTAAAAAACATCAGTGACCGAGGTGCTTTGGTGCTGTTTTCTGGTGGGCAAGACTCCACCACTTGCTTGGCTTGGGCGCTGGCGCGTTATGAACGCGTGGAAACCGTGGCCTTTGATTACGGCCAGCGGCATGCAATAGAGCTGCAGTGCCGATTGCAAGTGCAAGAGAAAATCCGTCACCAGTTTCCGCAATGGGCGCATAAATTGGGGCAAGACCATTTGCTGCCTATACCGGTATTGGGCACCATTAGCGAAACCTCACTCACACGCGAAAAAGCCATAGAGATGGAAGGCTCTGGCCTGCCCAATACCTTTGTGCCTGGGCGCAATTTGCTATTTCTCACTTTGGCGGCGGCGCTAGCTTATCGGCGTGATTTGGGGCATTTGGTCACAGGCGTATGCGAAACCGATTACTCAGGCTATCCCGATTGCCGCCATGCCACGATGCTGGCGATGCAGCAAGCCTTGAATTTAGGTATGGAAGCGGACTTTCAGATTGCTACGCCGCTGATGTGGCTGAACAAAGCGCAAACTTGGGAGTTGGCGCAAGACCTCGGTGGCGCAGCCTTGGTTGAGCTGATACGCCATGAGACGCACAGCTGTTATATGGGCGACCATATCCAGCAACATGACTGGGGCTATGGCTGCGGCACTTGTCCTGCCTGCGTTTTACGCGCACAAGGCTGGCAGCAATGGAAAGCGGGCAAAGCCTAAGATGGGCGCCTGCAATGTAATTGGAGAGCAGTAAATATGATTAAGCACATCGTCATTTGGCGCCTGAAGGATCACGCCGAAGGAGGCGACCGCAATACCAATGCCCGCCTGATAAAAGAGCAGCTCAAGGCGCTGCGCGGCGTGGTGCCAGGCTTGGTGAAGCTGGAAGTGGGGCTAGAGCTAGATAACCAGCATTCAGAACAGGGCCATGTGGTCTTGTACTCGGTGTTTGAAAGCCGCGTCAGCCTGCAAACCTATATTGCGCATCCGCAGCATAAAAAAGTCGCTGCTTTCATTAAAGCTGTGGCGCAAGAGCGCCGCTGTGTCGATTATGAAATGTTTGCCACCACTGGCGGCTATGAACATACCAATCGCACGCCCTTGCTTTAATTTCAGACCATTTCTGGCACTTTAGGCCGTTAATGCTGCCTGAGAAGCTATTGAATTTATAGTTCATCAACCCTGTATCGCTAGGCTTGCGCCGCTACAATCGCCAGCCATGAGTTCACACAGCACAGCCCCACTCCATCCTGAAGAAAAAAGTTCCAACTTCCTACGCCAAATCATTGAAAAAGATTTGGCGGCTGGAAAACATGCAGCACGGCATTGGGGTGGCAGCCCTGGCGATGCGGCACATCACGCAGCTGGGCAGGTGGATACAGCCAAAATCCGCACCCGTTTTCCGCCCGAGCCTAATGGCTATCTGCATATCGGGCACGCCAAAAGCATCTTTTTGAACTTTGGTATGGCGCGTGATTACGGCGGGATTTGTCACCTGCGTTTTGACGACACCAACCCTGAGAAAGAAAACCTTGAATATGTGCAAAGCATACGCGAGGCAGTTGAATGGCTGGTTGGCCAGGCCTGGGTACAAAACGGCACGGAACATCTCTACTTCGCTAGCAATTATTTTGACTTTATGCACCGTGCTGCGGTCTTTTTGATCGAACAAGGTTTGGCCTATGTAGATGAGCAAAGCGCCGACGATATGCGTGCCAACCGTGGCGATTTTGGCAAGCCTGGGGTCAATAGCCCTTACCGCAGCCGCAGTGTCGCCGAGAATCTAGCGCGTTTTGCACAAATGAAAGCGGGCGAGCTGGCAGATGGCGCCGCCGTGCTGCGCGCCAAAATTGACATGGCGCACGCCAATATCAATATGCGCGACCCTGCGATTTATCGTATTCGCCGTGCGCATCACCACAACACGGGGGATGCTTGGTGCATCTATCCCATGTACACCTTTGCGCATCCGATTGAGGATGCATTAGAAAACATCAGCCACAGCTTTTGTACGCTGGAATTTGAAGACCAGAGGCCGTTCTACGAGTGGGTCACGACGCAACTGGTGCAAGGCGGCCTGATCAGCAGCCCGCCGCCACAGCAGTATGAATTCGCACGCTTGAACCTGACCTATGTGGTCACCAGCAAACGCAAGCTCAAACAGCTGGTGGATGAAGGCCGTGTTAAGGGCTGGGACGACCCGCGCATGCCTACTATCGTTGGCCTGCGTCGCCGTGGCTATACCCCAGCGGCACTGCAGTTATTTGCTGAGCGCATCGGTGTTTCCAAGGCCGATAGCTGGATAGATTACAGCGTGCTCGAAGGCGCACTACGCGAAACCTTGGAAGGCACTGCCCATCGTGCCATGGCGGTGTTGCACCCACTCAAGCTGGAACTGACGAATTGGGATGAAGTCATGGGCACCGGTCATTTAGAGCCGTGTAGCCTGCCTGCCTTGCCACACCCTGCCCAAGGGCAAGCTGCGCCTGAACGTCACTTCAAAATGGGGCGCGAAGTGTGGATAGAGCGCGAAGATTTTGAAGAGGTGCCGCCCAAAGGGTATAAGCGCCTTTTCCCTGGCAATAAAGTGCGGCTCAAAGGGGGCTTTGTGATCGAGTGCACGGGCTGCGAAAAAGATGAGGCAGGTCAGGTCAGTAAAGTTCTGGCGACTGTAGTGCCCGATACCAAAAGCGGCACGCCTGGATCGGACAGTGTTAAAGTCAAAGCGGCCATCACTTGGGTCGGCGCCGCTGATGGTCTTGCAGCTGAGGTGCGCTTGTACGATCGCCTTTTCAGCGATGCCCAGCCCGATGCTGGCGGTAAAGATTTCTTGGCACTACTGAACCCTAACAGTTTGCAAGTGGTGCAAGCCATAGTGGAGCCCTCATTGGCAACGGCTTTACCTGATGACAAATTTCAGTTTGAGCGCTTTGGATATTTTGTCGCGGACCGCCAAGATAGCGCCGCCGGCAAACTGGTATTCAACCGCATCACCAGCTTAAAAGACAACTGGGCAAAATAAATCAGGGTCTTCAAGCTTGGCTTGTGCGGACAAGTTAAAATGCCCCGGTCTGCAGCCCGTGCTGGTTTTTATGTCCTTGAACCAATGCTCTTAGAGCGCGGGCTTGTAAATTGCTCTGTCAGCGTGATCGTCTCGCGTCAGATGAACCCAAGACTGTGGCTGAACTCGCCCACCTGAACCCCCGGTTCAGGCTTGTACCAGTGCCTTGCGCTGCAGACACCCTTACTTTTAAAGCCTCGCTCAGTCGAGGCTATTTCCTTCTTTGCTTCTTGGTTCGCCCGTCCGCTCGCTCGCGTGTTTGGCTGTAGCAATGCAGTCCTTACTAGCCCTGCGCTTTGGATAACAGCTGAATCACCAATACCCCAGTGACGATCAAGCCCATGCCTATGATGGCTGCGGCATCGAGTTTTTGCCCATAAAGCAACCAAGCTGCTGTGCTGATCAGCACGATACCCGCGCCTGACCAAATGGCGTAAGCCACGCCGACAGGGATGGTTTTGAGCGTGAGCGAGAGAAAATAAAACGCTGCGCCATAGCCCAACACCACCACGATGGATGGCAGCAGGCGGGTGAAGCCTGCCGCGCTTTTTAATGCCGAAGTTGCAATCACTTCTGCGCCAATAGCTAAGGCTAAATAGAGCCAGTGCATGGTTTTATTTTTGCAGGGCAGCTAGCAGTTTTTGCCCAGCGCGGCCTGTGGCGGGCAAACCCAATTTAGCAGCTTCGGCTTTAATGGCAGCACGGGTTTTCTCACCTATCATGCCGTCAGCTGCGCCTATGTCGTAGCCTTTAGCCAATAACAAGGTTTGCAATTCGCGGTTTTGTGCGCGGCTCAAACCAGGATCATCTGTAGGCCAGGCCTGCACAAATGCAGTGTTTGCACTGTTGCCGCTTTGACGGATGAGGTCAGATAAATGCGCAATGGCCAGCGCGTAGTTTTCGCTCGCGTTATAGCTGTAGAGCGTGTCAAAATTTTTACCGACCAAGAAAGCAGGCCCCTCTTTGCCCGCAGGCAATAACAATCCCGCACTCGGCAAATCTGCTGGCAGGGTAGCACCATTGGCCAAGGTGATGCCAAGGCCACGCCAATAGGCTATGGGCTGCTTATTTTTGCGCCCGCTGATGCCTGTGTAATTGGCGGGCAAACGCACTTCATAACCCCAAGCTTGCCCTTGGCGAAAACCTGCTTTGGCTAAAAAATTGGCAGTAGATGCCAGCGCGTCGGGCACGCTGGCAACGATGTCTTTATGGCCGTCACCATCGCCGTCTTGCGCCAGGCGCAAAAAAGTCGAAGGCATGAACTGGGTTTGGCCAAAAGCGCCCGCCCACGAACCATTGAGCTGTTCTAAAGCCACATCACCGTTTTGCAAAATGCGCAGGGTATTGGCAAACTCGCCGCGAAAATAGGCTTGGCGGCGACCAAAACAAGATAGGGTAGAGAGCGAGGTAATCAGTGGGCGCCCACCTAGATTCTGGCCAAAATTGCTTTCAACCCCCCAAACCCCAGCGACTAAATAGGGTGAAACGCCATAGCGCTGCCCCATGTCTTGCAACACATCGCGCCAAGCTTTGTAGGCTGCTTTGCCGTCGCGTACGCGTTCTTCGTCCACCAGCACGGCCATATAGTCCCACACTGGCATGGTGAATTCAGGTTGCTTATCCAGTAGCGGCAAGACGCTGCCATCAGCCTGCAACTGGGGCGCAGCTTGCGCCCAAGTGGCAGCGTTGATGCCAGTGAACAAGCCACTGCTGCGCAATTGGCTGATGCAGCTTTGGTATGGGGTTAAATCCATTGCAGGGGCGGTGTTTTGTGCGTACACGGCACCAGTGAGGATCAGTAAAGAAGCGAAAATGACTTTAATTTTCATAGCTGCTCAGGCAATTTCTACGGCCTAAAACCCCTAAAAGACTCTAAAAATTTACTGAGCATCAGGCGACAGCACGGCGCTCACTCATGCGCACCATGCCTTTGACGATGCGGTAGAGGAACCAGATGGAGATCACGCCCCAAGCTATCCAGCCTGGTACTAATAAGATCAGCCATAGTGGCAGGGTGACGATATAGGCCACGCCCGCCCAGATGACGGAGCTGATGCGCCATTCAAAATGGCTGGCTTGCCAGCTGCCTGCGGCGTCGCCTTTTTTGACCAAATCTAGGATAAAAGCGAGCAGCAACAAGGCCACGCTAGCCTGCGTGCCTGGCAGCACCGCGCCGATGGCGACGACAAGGTGCAGGATATAGCTGACCCAGCCCAAATTCATCAAGCTTTCGCTGCGCGCTTCCATGTCGATGATGTCGTTTGCCATAGGTGTTTTCCTTTCTTTAATCTTGTGGACGGGCGGCTTTTTCGGCTAGACCACTGATGCCTTCGCGTCTGGCCAGTTCAATCAGCACATCTTGGGCGCTAAGACCATAATGCGCCAGCGCCACTAGGCTATGAAACCACAGATCGGCGGCTTCATACACAATTTTTGCTTTGTCTCTACCCGCATCAGCGTCTTTGCAAGCCATGATGAATTCGCCCGCTTCTTCGGCTACTTTTTTCAGGGGGGCATCAGGTGCTTTGGCTAAGAGCTTGGCGATATAGCTGCTGCCAGGGTCTGCACCTTTGCGGCTGGCTATGGTGGCATCAAGTTGGGCCAGTGTATCGTTTTTGTTGTTCATGGCGCTTACTTATAAATGGTGTCTGGGTTTTTCAAGACGGGGTCGGTGGCTTGCCATTGGCCATTTTCCAGTTTTTGATAAAAACAGCTATGCCGGCCTGTGTGGCAGGCAATGCCAGGTTCATGCCCGAGTTGCGTCACTTCCAGCAGCACGACATCGTTGTCGCAATCGAGGCGGATACTGTGCACGGTTTGTACATGGCCAGATTCTTCGCCTTTGAACCAAAGTTTGCTGCGTGAGCGGCTGAAGTACACGGCGCGCCCCAGTTCGGCGGTTTTTTGCAGGGCTTCGCGGTTCATCCAGGCGAACATCAAGATGTCTTTGCTGCCTTTTTCTTGGGCAATGACGGGCACTAAACCTTGCGCGTCCCATTTGATGCTGTCTATCCAATTGTGATTCATGGTGTTGCGTCTAATTTGATGCGCACCAGGGTGCGCGGTAAGGGCTGCAGGCGTTCTGCAGTGATCAAACCTTTACTCGCAAACTGGCTGTTGTCCACGCGCCAATCGCTGAGCTGGCTTGGCTCTGAGGCGGCTTTCCCCTGCAGCCAGGCGAATAAAAGAGCAGGAGAGGGGCTATTTTTGCCTAATGCGGCTTGCAACATGGATGATAAGTCGGGATACAGCAAGGGCGCCTGCCCCGCTTGTTCTATCGACGCACCTTGCTTCTGCCAGCGTAAAACTGCCAGCAGATTGCCCGTTGGCGATTGCAGGTCTATACGGCCTTGTTCTGCATGGCCTTGCAGCGTGAATGGTGAGACAAAGTGCTGTCCGGTTTGTCCAGGTAGCGAATCGGTGTTGATGCTGATGCGGCCTGATACCTGCAAAGATGGGCTGGTGCTTATGAGGGGCGCTGCAGTCGGCGCCTGCGTTGCGGGTAAATGGGTGCATGCGGGTAGCGCCCCCAGCAGAGCCAAGGCCCAAGCGCAGTAGAACAGCCTCACAGTTTGACCTTTAAGCGTTTGAGCGTGTCTTTTAGTGCAGCATTTTCTGGGTCACTGTCATGCGCTTTGCGCCACACGGCGCGTGCTGCGTCGAATTCGCCCATTTGCCACAGCACCTCGCCTAAATGTGCGCCAATTTCGGCATCGGGTAATTTGGCGTAAGCGGCCTCTAAATATTGGCGCGCTAAAGCCAAGTCGCCCTGCCTGAAGGCGACCCAGCCCACGCTATCTTGGATCATGGCGTTGTCAGGAGCTAGTTGCAGGGCTTTATCCAGCAGCGCGCGCGCTTCTGGCAGGCGTAAATTGCGATCAGCCAAGGCATAACCCAAGGCGTTATATGCCAAGGCATTGTTTGGCTCCGCAGCGATGACTTGACGCAGTAGGCTTTCCATCGTGTCTAAATTGCCCAGACGCTCGGCCAGCATGGCCAGTTGGTAGCGCGCTTCGTCGTCTTTAGGGTTGGCTTGCACAAAAGTCTGTAGGCGCTCAAAGGCGCTAGCGTTTTGCCCCGCCTGGCTGAGTACATCTATTTGCAGCATGACTTTTTGTCGCGAACTCAAGTCTTGACCTTCTGGCGTTTGCTCAATCAGTTGTAAGGCACTTTGCCAGCGCCCGAGTTTTACGAGCAAAGCGGCGCGGCGCGGGAGGACTCGCTCGACTTCTTGCTCGCTGCTTTGCTCTAACCAAGCCAAGGCTGCGGGCAAATCCCCACGCAATTGGGCTAAGCGCGATAGCGCGAGCAGCACATCGTTGCGCAGGGCGCCTCGTTCTAAATCTTGTTGGCTCTCAATTAAACGCCAAGCTTGCTTGAGTGAGTCATCACCAGCGCCGTCTTGCGGCGCAATTTCCATTTCGATCAAGCCCTGCATAAGCCAGAAGCGCGAAGATTGGGCCTGCTCTTTGGTCAAAATACGCACTTGCTCTAAGGCAGCTTGGTTTGAACCCGCTTCCAACAAGTAGGCGGCATAGCGCACACGCAGGCTAGGGCTTAAGGATTTGCTTTGCGCAACAAACTTGGCTAGCGCAGCTTGGGCAGCACTTTGCTCGTCTGCCGAGGCGAATACTTGCGTCTTATTGCCTTTGACCTGCAAGGCTTGCAACAAGACCCAAGCGGCATTGGCGTTGTTCGCATCCAAGGTGAGGGCTTGTACGGCCGCTTGCGCAGCCGCCTGCCTTTGCCCGCTTTGCGCGCGCACGCTGGCAATAACGCCCCAAGCCGTGGCTGCGTGTTTAGGGGTTTGAGTATAGGTTTGCAGCACGCTTTCTAAAGCACGCGCTGTACCGATGTCGATGCGTGGGCGCGTATCTTTATCATCAGCGCTCTGCTCATTTTGGGGGAGGGCGAAATAACCAGGCAGCACCGTCATGGCGCTATCTAACTCTTCGGCTTTGGTATAGCGCAAAAAGTCACGCATGGCAGTGACGGCCGCATCGCGCTGGCGTAACAAGAGCTGTAACTGCAAGGCATAGCGCGCGGCTGGCGCAGATTGGCTTTGCGCTCGGCGCCAACTGTCTACAATTTTTATGCCTAATTGGGGCTGCCCCGCCATCAGCGCAAGTTGTGTAGCGCGTTCGTATAACTCTGGGCGAGAGCCTTCGTGACGCGCAATATCGGCCATGAGCTGGGCGGCGGCAAGTAACTGCCCTTGGGCTGCCAGAACTTCAGCGAGCAGGGTGTTATAGAGCAAAGAGGCGTCCATACCCGAGTCGGCAGGTGCTGGGGGCGCTGTCGGGCTAGCGCTAGGCTGCTCTTTGGGCAGCGGAGTTTGTGCTCTTGTGACTGGGTGGGCAATTAAGCCTGCAATCATCAACACAGAGGCAGCAGCACGGGTGGTGGCGGTGTAGAGAGGCATACGCCGCATGATAATCCAGAGTTTCCATTTTCACTCTAGCGTGCTCTATGCCTGAATTGCCTGAAGTTGAAGTGACGCGGATGTCTTTTGCCGATCGCATAACCGGTGCTTGCATTCAAAATCTGCGTTTAGGTAAACCTTTGCGTTGGCCTTTAGGTGCAGAACCTAGAGAGTTACAAGGCTTGCAGATTCTGGCGGTGCGTAGGCGTGGCAAGTATTTATTGCTGGATTTATCGCATGGCTTGCTGCTTATCCATTTGGGCATGTCAGGCAGTTTGCGTTTTGCTGCAAGCTTGCCTCCCCCAGGGCTGCATGACCATATGGATTTGCAAACAGATAAAGGCTTGCTGCGCCTACATGATCCGCGTCGTTTTGGTGCGCTGGTGTATGCGCCAGCCGGTGAATCTGACCCTCAGGCGCAAAAACTTTTAGGGGCTTTAGGCGCAGAGCCTCTTGCCCCTGCATTTACTGCAGAGTATTTATATCGTCGCCTGCAGGGTAAAACAGCCAGCATTAAACAAGTGCTGCTGGCTGGTCGCGTAGTGGTTGGCGTCGGGAATATTTACGCTAGTGAGGCCTTGTTTGTGGCAGGTATACGCCCGCAAGCTGTGGCGGGGCGCATCAGTAAACAGCGAGTGCAACGCTTGCACGCTGCCATTGTTCAAGTCCTGCAACAAGCGCTAGAGTTGGGCGGCAGTACTTTGAAGGATTTTTCTAGCGCGGATGGCAAGCCTGGTTATTTTGCTTTGCAGGCTGCGGTATATGGGCGTGCCGGCCTAGCTTGCAAACATTGCGACACGGCTATCGTGCAGCTTGTGCAGGGGCAAAGAAGCTCGTTTTATTGCCCTTCTTGCCAACATTAGGGGCTGATGCGCCAAGAAATCGTGTTTTGTTTGAGCTGGTGCAGTGAATTGGCTAGAATGATTTTTCTTTACATATTCACTGATAAAAAGAAGGCAACGCATGCTCTCTGCTGCTCTATCGCCAACTGCTTTGGCCAGTTTTAATGAGAATTTTGATTTGCATGAACAGTGGCGGCGTGCTTATGCCGCTCGTTTGCAAACGCTAGAGCAATGGCTGGCTCAGCATGAGTTGGCTGACGATGCAGTGCAAGGGCGCTTGCGCGCTTTAGGTCAACAGCTGCGCTCGGACAAAGTGATGGTGGCTTTTGTTGCCGAGTTTTCACGCGGTAAATCCGAGTTGATCAATGCCATTTTCTTTGCTGCTTACGGCAAACGCATCATGCCAGCCAGTGCCGGGCGCACCACCATGTGCCCGACAGAGTTGGGCTGGGATGCCAGCGTCCCCCCTTGCTTGCGCCTGCTGCCTATTGAAACCCGTTTAGAGCCTCAGGCCTTGATGGAGTGGCGTAACGCCCCCGAGACTTGGACGCGTGTTGATTTGGATGTCAATAACGCAGATCAACTGGCCGAGGCTTTTGAGAAGATTTCTGAGGTGGTGCGCGTGAGTCAAGACCAAGCCAAGGCGCTTGGTTTTTGGCATGACGAAGCCCCTGAGGAAAATCCCCCCATAGGTGCCGATGGCAAAGTAGAGGTTCCGCGCTGGCGTCATGCTCTGATCAATATTGCGCACCCCTTACTCAAGCAGGGTTTAGTGATTTTAGATACCCCTGGGCTGAATGCGATTGGTGCAGAGCCAGAGCTGACGGTTAGTCTCATCCCTCAAGCTGATGCTGTAGTGTTTATTTTGGGTGCGGATACTGGGGTGACCAAATCTGATTTGCAAATTTGGCGTGAGCATTTGGTGGGAGAGGATGCCGATGGAGCCTCGCACTTGGTGGTGCTCAATAAAATTGATGCGATGTGGGATGCCCTCTCGACCCCAGCACAAATCCAACGCGCTATTGCCAAGCAATGCGATAGCACAGCAGCAACTCTAGGCATACAAAACCATCAAGTCATACCAGTTTCGGCACAAAAGGCATTGGTTGCCAAAGTCACGGGTGACGCCCAGCTTTTGCAAGCAAGTCAACTGCCTTTACTAGAGGCAGCACTGTCGCACGCCATGCTCGATCGGCGCAATGATATTTTGCGCCGCAATGTGGCCAATGGCTTGGCTGCCATGCGCCAGGAGGTCGGGCGCAATTTATCCTTGCGAGAGCGCGATTTGACCGAGCAAACTTTAGAGCTATCAAATCTGAGGGGCAAAAATAGCACGGTGATCAAGCATATGCGTGCCCGTGTGGTGCAAGAGCAAGCGGAGTTCAGTCAAAGTGGCGCGCGGATTCATGCACTCAAATCGGTACACATGAAAATGCTGCGCGATTTGTTTAATGCCTTGAGTGCCTCGCGCGTGAAGGAAGAGTTGCTCGCATTGGGCCAAGCGCTCAAGGAATCTGGGCTTAAATTAGGCGTCAAAAAGGTCTATGCAGAAACATTTTCTAGGCTAGAGGCCATACTAGCTGAGGCTAAAAAAATCAATACTGATTTGCATGGCCTCTTACAAAACAGCTTTCGACAGATGAACTCGGAGTTTGGCTTTAGCCTACAGCTGCAAGCATTGCCAGATTTAGAGCGCTATGCACGCGATTTACAAAAAATTGAAGAAGGGCATTTGCGTTATCTCGGTGTGAGCAATTTGCTGCGCCTGAATCGGCCTGAATTTGCTGATCGCTTGGTGAAATCACTATCGACGCGGTTGCGCGGAATTTACGATGCGGCGCTGGCTGATGTGGAATTGTGGAATAAGGCCGCAGCGGCGCAGTTGGACGCGCAAGTGCGCGAGCGGCGTCGCAGTTTTGTCAAGCGTGTTGAAGCCATTGAACGGATTCAAGAAGCGGCGGGCTCGCTGGAGGAGCGCATTCAAGAACTCAGCGCCCAAAGCCGAGACATCAGCAATTTGCAAAAACGCCTAGAGCAGCTCGCGGCCCCCCTGCTGGATGATCAGGCTGCCGTAGAACCTGAGACAGTACATTCTTTACCCGAAAAACGCTTGCTCATCAGTGATTAAAAAACGGATTAGGCTTTGACTGTTGAGCCCAGTTAGATATGAAAATATGAGCTGCTCAGGCAGTATCGGTGCGGATAATTCACCAAAAACATCAAAAAATCAGCCTAGACTAGCCTCGTATTTTCTTTTTGTCTAAGGCCGCTAGTCAAAGTCTATTGGGTGTTTTATCCATTGCACCATCGGTAAGTCTTTGTTTTGCTTTAAAATCGGCGGCTTACCTCCTATTCAAGCAGAGCTTTTATGCGGCTTGCCTAAGGGGTAAACCCAGTGGTAAGTGTTATTGCTATGCCAAGGCAGGGCAGTAACACTTGCTTTTTATTCACTTTTTTCTCGTGTTTGGCTCTCCTTATAGCCTACGCGTTGAAATTGCAGCCTTCAGACAGGCACAAAACTCGGCATGGTGCCCAGTTATGAGCTTTTCCCTGTTGGTCTGCTAGGAACTTTCATGTCTGAATCTTTTGCCGCCCTTTTCGAAGAATCCCTCAAACGCGCTGAAATGCGTACGGGCGAAGTTATTACCGCCGAAGTCGTTCGCGTTGACCATGGTCATGTCATCGTCAATGCAGGGTTGAAGTCTGAGGCTTACATCCCAATCGAAGAATTTAAAAACGACCAAGGCGAAGTTGAAGTTAAAGAAGGCGATTTCGTCTCCGTTGCTATCAGCAATATCGAAAATGGTTATGGCGATACGATTTTGAGCCGCGATACGGCCAAGCGTTTGGCTTCTTGGTTGTCTCTGGAAAAAGCCCTGGAGTCTGGCGAATTTGTGACTGGCACGACTTCTGGCAAAGTCAAAGGCGGCCTGACTGTGTTGGTCAATGGCATCCGCGCTTTCTTGCCTGGCTCACTGATCGAAAGCCGTCCTCTGAAAGACCTGACTCCTTACGAAAACAAAACCATGGAGTTCAAGGTTATCAAGCTGGACCGCAAACGCAACAATGTGGTGTTGTCACACCGCGCTGTGCTGGAAGCATCTACTAGCGAAGATCGCGCTAAATTGATGGAGACCCTGAAAGAAGGCGCTATTGTTCAAGGCGTGGTGAAAAACATCACGGAATACGGCGCGTTCGTTGATCTGGGCGGCATTGATGGCCTGTTGCACATCACGGATATGGCTTGGCGTCGCGTGCGTCACCCATCAGAAGTGGTGACTCCTGGTCAAGAAATCTCTGCAAAAATCCTCAAATTCGATACCGAGAAAAACCGTGTTTCTCTGGGCCTCAAACAATTGGGCGATGATCCTTGGCTGGGCGTGGCGCGTCGTTACCCCGTGGGCACGCGTTTGTTCGGTAAAGTCACCAACATTGCTGACTACGGCGCGTTCGTTGAAGTCGAGCCAGGTATTGAAGGCTTGGTGCATGTCTCTGAAATGGACTGGACCAACAAAAATGTGGCGCCTTCTAAGCTGGTGACTTTGGGGCAAGAAGCCGAAGTGATGGTCTTGGATATCGACGAAGACAAACGCCGTATCAGCTTGGGCATGAAACAGTGCAAAGCCAATCCTTGGCAAGAATTTGCAGCGAACACCAAAAAAGGCGACCGCGTTTCAGGTCCTGTTAAATCCATCACCGATTTCGGTCTCTTCATCGGTTTGGCTTCAGGCATCGATGGCTTGGTGCACTTGTCTGACCTGTCTTGGAACGAAGCGGGCGAAGCGGCTGTGCGCAACTACAAAAAAGGCCAAGATGTGGAAGCCATTGTGTTGGCCATCGATATCGAGCGCGAGCGCATCAGCTTGGGCATCAAACAGCTCGACTCCGACGCCTTTACGACTTACTCGTCTATCAATGACAAAGGCTCTATCGTGACTGGTACAGTCAAATCGGTAGATGCTAAAGGCGCCGAAATTGATTTGGGCGAAGAGATCGTAGGCTATCTGCGCGCTGCTGACATTAGCCGTGAGCGCGTAGAAGATGCTTCACAAGTACTCAAAGTTGGCGATGAAGTCAGTGCTGTAGTTACCAACATTGATAAGAAAACGCGTCAAATTCAGCTCTCTATCAAAGCCAAAGATGCGGCGGACCAGCAAGAAGCTATGGCAGCTATCAAAGATAGCTCTGCCAAAGAAAATGCGGGCACGACCAGCCTGGGTGCTTTGTTGCGCGCTAAACTCGATGGCGGCAACTAAGAGGCTCTCCCAAGTTTTCTGCCTAGCTTAGACGGCAAGGTGGAATTGAGCTAAAGGCCAGTGTTTGATGGGTTACCCTGCCAAACACTGGCTTTTTTATTGATCAATAAATAAGCGAAGGTGTGAGTGATGACGCGCTCTGATTTAGTGGATGAATTGCTGACGAAATTTCCTCAACTCTCGCCACGCGACGCGGAACTGACGGTAAAAATCTTGCTCGACGCGATGAGTGAGGCGCTGGTGCGTGGCGATCGGATCGAAATTCGTGGTTTTGGCAGTTTCGCCGTGCGCCGCCGCTCTCCTCGTGTTGGTCGCAATCCGCGCACTGGCCAAGCTGTGCCTATCCCTGAAAAATTGGCGGCGCATTTCAAGCCTGGGAAGGCTTTGCGTATTGCGGTGGATGCGCATGGCAAACTCAGCCAAGCGCTACAAAATATTTAAACCACACTGGAAATGGTGATCGAGTGCGCTACAGTCTGAGCCTATGATGCAAACTTTTTTTCGCGCATGCTGGTGGTTATTGGGCAGTTTGGCTTTTTTTACCGTCTTCGCTTTCGCTTTGAATAATCGCGAAGTGGTGACGGTGCACTGGTTTTTTGGTTATCAAAGCCAGATTCAATTGGTGCTGCTGGTTTTATTGAATTTGATGTTGGGGGTTTTTCTGGGCGCTTTGGCTGTGCTGCCCTTATGGTGGCGTCAATATCGCTTGAGCCGCGAGCCGGAAGGGCAGCAGGGCAGCAACGGTAGGGCGAGCGTGAGGCCGCCATTCGGCCACAGCCCTGGCGCAACGCACGGACAAACAGAAGCCACTGATTCTGGGGGCGTGGATGCAGTTTGACATCATCTGGCTTTTGTTGGCCATGCCTTTGGCCTTTGTTCTAGGCTGGCTGGCTTCGCGTTTGGATTTTCAGCAACTGCGCTTGCAAAATAGGCGATCGCCTAAGGCCTATTTTCGAGGTCTCAATCATTTACTGCGGGGGGAAAATGATGCCGCTGTAGCGCAATTTGAACAAGCGGTGCGTAATGATCCAGATACGCCAGAGCTGCAATTTGCTTTGGGGCATCTGTTCCGTGAGCGTGGCCAATATACCCCAGCAGTGCGTATTCATGAGCATTTGCTGATGCGCGCCGATTTGAGCCAAAGTGAGCGCGAGCGTGCCCAACATGCTTTGGCTATGGATTACAGCCGCGCAGGTATTTTGGATCGCGCCGAGCATGCTTTGTTACGCCTAGAGGGTACTGCGCACCAAAGTTATGGTCGCCAAATTCGCCTAGCTATTTACGAGCGGTTGCGCGATTGGCAGCAGGCCTCTGAGGTCGCACAACTGCTGCTGCTTGAGAAGCCTGAGTTATACGCACGCCGCTTGGGGCATTACTGGTGTGAGCAAGCGCAAGAAATGGAGCCAAGCCAGCCGCAAATGGCATTGGCCTTGCTAGAGAAGGCGAGTCAATACGACCCACAGGCGCCTCGTCCTTTGGTGGAGGCCGCGAGGCTGGCGCTTGCCCTGGGCGATCGTGCTGCTGCGGTACGGTTTTTCGTGGCTTTGCAGCAGCTCAAGGGCGATTGGCTTGTGCTGGTCGCGCAAGTTTTTGCGCAAGCGTGGGTGCTCGATAAAGATGCTCTCAAGCCCTATCTCGACATACCTGAGCAGCTATTTAAAACTTACGCTGCAAGCCCGAATATTGATCTACTGGAAGCTTGGATCACAGTGCAAAAAGAAGCAGAAGGAGCCGATGCTAGCGAAATTGCGGCAGGGGCCTATCTGGGGCATTTGCAGCGTAAACCCTCTTTACTGGCGGCAACGCGCTGGTTGGAGGCTAAGGCCGATGCCATGCATACCTTGCTTCCGTCCGAGGTGGTGCGTGCGCTGCAAAAAACGGCGCTGCCGCTATTGCGCTATCGGTGTGCGACATGTGGCTTTGAGGGGCAGCGCCATTATTGGCATTGCCCAGGCTGTCAGGCTTGGGATTCTTATGCGCCTTTGCGTGTGGAAGACTTGTAAATACTGCACAACTAGTGCAGCTCTATAGTGCACAGTAGTGAATTTTTAAAGATGTTTTAAGGGTTTTTCGCCGTTAAATCTGCCTGGGAAGCTCATTTTTTCATAGCGTTTGCGAGGGCGTTTTCACGCGCTGCGCGTATGGTGGCAGCAGCCCAGTTACCACCTTCTTTAGCCTGGGGCGCGACTAGTTTGGCGGCGGCTAAAACAGCTCCAGCGTCCACACTTTGCGCTGCTGCTAGGGCTTTTTGTAAATGCATAGTTTGTGGGTAGGGCTGCTCTGCATAGCCTAAGCGCCCACGGGCATCACATTCACATGCCAATAAGGCCAAGGCAAAACGCTCTGGCCGACGCAGCGCATCACAGCGCTCTAAAAGGCGCAGTGTGGCAGCCGGGCTTAGATCCATACAGCGGTGAATATTGCCATGCTCTTTAGCGACCAAAATCGCCAACTCTTTGCATTCTGCTGGTACGCGCCAGCGTTGGCACACGCGGTGCAGCAAATCGACGCTGCGCATTTCGTGCCCGATATGGCGTGGCCATATCTTGGCTGGCGTTGTACCTTTGCCTAAATCATGGGTCAGTGCGGCAAAGCGCACAGCCAGAGGTGCTTGCAGGCGCGCGGCCATTTGCAAAACCATCATGGTGTGTACCCCTGTATCGATTTCAGGGTGATAGTCGGCGCGTTGTGGTACACCCCAGAGTGCGTCGAGTTCAGGCATCAGCACAGCGAGTGCGCCACAGTCGCGCAGCACGGTGATCATGCGTTCAGGTTGCGCGGCCATCAAACCACGGGAAATTTCTTGCCACACGCGCTCAGGCACGAGTGCATCGACCTCGCCAGCTGCGACCATGTTTTGCATCAACTGCTGGGTGGCTTTGTCCACGCTGAAACTGGGGAAGCGCGCAGCAAAACGAGCCAAGCGTAGGATGCGCACGGGGTCTTCGGCAAAAGCAGGCGAAACATGGCGTAACACCTCGGCGCGTAAATCGGCTAAGCCGCCATAAGGATCCAATAGATGCGCGGCCAGTTCCGCAGGCGGCAGCTTGAGCCATGCACCGCTTTCGACCAAGGCAGCAGGCAGTGCCATGGCATTGATGCTCAAATCGCGTCTGGCCAAATCTTGCTCTAGGCTGACATCCTCTGCCGCATAAAACGCGAAGCCATGGTAGCCGGCAGCGGTTTTGCGTTCCGTGCGTGCTAGGGCATATTCCTCGTGCGTGTGAGGGTGTAAAAACACAGGAAAGTCTTTGCCTACAGGTAAAAAGCCAGCGGCCAGCATTTCCGGCGGGCTACTGCCCACCACGACCCAATCGCGGTCTTGCTGCGCATGGGCTTGCCCCAGCAGGGCATCACGCACAGCGCCGCCAACTAAATATATTTCCATA
>CAZSPW010000007.1:0-32040 GCA_964608575.1 uncultured Burkholderiaceae bacterium
AAGGCGGCTGGGGCTTGTTGTGCAGCTTGAAGGCTTTGAGTTAGTCGTCTAACTTGTTTCAGTGCAGCTATGATGACAGTCTTCATTTGTATCGAATGCTTTTATGGCTAAATTTCTTAACACAAGTGCAACGAATTACTTCTTAGAAGAGTTGATTAAAAATGCTAAAGACCGCTTGATTCTGATCAGTCCATTTTTGAAGCTGAACGACCGAATCAAAGAATTATTGGCCGATAAAAATCGCCTCAAGATTGATGTACGTATCGTTTACGGCAAAAGCGAGTTGCAGCCTGAAGAAATTGCTTGGCTGAATGAGTTGTCTTATGTCCGCACTAGCTTTTGTAAAAACTTGCATGCGAAGTGTTACATCAATGAAGAGTTGTGCATCGTAACTAGCTTGAATTTGTATGAATTTAGCCAAGTAAACAATAACGAAATGGGCGTGTTATTCAACCGTGCAGAGGATGCTGAGCTATACCGCGATGCTTACGAAGAGGCGCAACGCATTATCCGGATCAGCGAGGAAGTGAGGATTTCGCTGGAAAGGGTTGTGCCTCAAGAATCCGAGGATGCCCCAGAGGAAGAGGCTAGCAACAAGCTTACTTCGTCCAAGTTTGCTGCTAAACATGGGCTGAAAACTGTGCAGTTGATTGAACGCTTGGTCAGCCTTGGGTACTTGGAAATCAAAGAAGGCAGACCTTATTTGACAGGGAAAGGCAAAGATGCAGGCGGAGAATTCAAGGTCAGCAAAAAATTTGGCCCTTATTTTGTTTGGCCAGAAGAGTTGCAAATCAATTAATTTGCGCGGTGGCTAATCAAGGCGCGACTTCCACCTGCACCAGCGCATCAGGCTTAATCCGCGCAAAAGCGCGGCGCACATCGGCAGCTTGCACGGCGGCGATTTTGTCCGTCCAAGTGTCTAAATAATCCAGCGGCAAATCATTCCACGCGATATTGGCCAGCATGCCCAGCAGTTTGGCGTTGCTGTCCAGGCGGCTGGGAAAGCTGCCTATTAAATTGTCTTTGGCTGCTTGCAGTGCAGCATCACTTGGGCCATTTTTGACAAAATCGCCCAGTACTTGCAGGCTCAGTTGCGTGGCGCGTGCGGCCTGTTCTGGGCGGGTTTGAAAGGCGATGGTGAAAGCGCCACGATCGCGTTGGGGCGCAAAGTCGCTGCTGATGCCGTAAACCAAGCCGTTGTCTTCGCGCACTTTCTGCATCAATAGGGATGCAAAGCCACCGCCGCCCAAGATGTGGTTGCCCACCAAAAAAGCAAAAAAATCGGGGTCGTCGCGGGCGATGGCAATTTGCCCCAAGAACACTTGCGCTTGCGCCGCAGGCAGGTGGATGCGTTCGTGTTTGGCGGGGCTGCTCGCTACTTTGGCGACAGCGGGCAAAGCAGGGCAGTTTTGCGGCATGGCAGCCAGCAATTGCTGGGCGATGGCTTCAGCCTGGGCGCGGCTGACTGCGCCCACCATGCTGATACGCGCTCCGCAAGCGCGTAAATACTGTTGCTGAAATTGGCGCAAATCAGCCGTTTGTATGGCTTTTAAGCTGGCGGCGCTGGGCGTTTGCCCATAAGGGTGCTGGCCATAAACGGCGCGGGTGTAGGCGGTTTGCGCCACAAAAGGTGGGCGGGTTTGCGCTTCGGCTAAGGCGGCGATAGATTTAGCGCGCTCGCGCTGCCATACGGGGGCGGGCAGGCTGGGCTGGCCGATTTGCCGCGCCAATAAGGCGATGGCGGGCTGCAAAATCTCAGGCTGGCTCAAGCTGCGCAGGCTGACGCTGAAGCGGTCGTCATCTACGCTGGCAGCCGTTTGCACTGCCAAATCAGCCCAAGCGTCAGCCAAAGCGTTTTCGTCTAAGGCAGTTTGTTTTTCTTGCGCGGCCACGCCTTTGTCTAACATGGCGGCTAAGGCGCTGGCTGTGCCAACTTTACCCTGTGGGTCGCGTCTGCTGCCTGCATCCCAGTCTATGCGGATGTCAAAAATCGGCAGTTGCTGGCTGGGCATGAAATAAATCTGTGCGCCCTGAGGGCTTTGCCAATGCGCCATAGGCAGCGCCGCTGCGGCCCATTGCATGCCGAGTAAGCCCAGAGCCAAAAAAAACGGTTTTTTCATAGTGTTTTTCGGTATTTAGGCCGCCAAATCTGCCTGAGCAGCTATCAAAATAAACACGAATCCAAGGCCGATTTAAGCAGCGCCAAAGTGCGGCACCAAGCTGCCAGGCTGTTGCCCTGCTTTAATGGCGGCGGTGAAGGCCAACATACGGTCTATGGGTAGGCGGGCGCGGTCGATGATGGCGCTATCGACGGCAATGGCCTGGCTGTTGCTCGCCCCCGCTTGGCCCAAGTTTTCCAATACTTGCGCTACGCCTGCCAAGCCATTCATGGCCATCCAGGGGCAGTGGGCGCAGCTTTTGCAAGTGGCGCTGTCGCCTGCGGTGGGCGCTTCGATAAAGGTTTTGCCAGGGTTGAGGGTGCGCAATTTGTGCATCATGCCTTTGTCGGTGGCGACGATGAACAGCGGTGCGTCCAGCTCTTGCGCGGCTTTCAAGATGGCAGAAGTCGAGCCCACGGCATCGGCCAAGGCGATGACCGCGGCGGGGCTTTCGGGGTGCACCAGCACTTTGGCTTGCGGGTATTGGGCTTTGAGCAATTCCAATTCCACCGCTTTGAATTCATCGTGCACGATACAGTTGCCCTGCCACAGCAGCATATCTGCGCCAGTTTCGCGCTGGATGTAATCGCCTAAATGGCGATCAGGCGCCCACAGGATTTTGTGGCCTTTGTCTTTCAGGGCGCGCACGATGTCCAAAGCGCAGCTGGAGGTCACGACCCAATCGGCGCGGGCTTTAACGGCGGCGCTGGTGTTGGCATAGACCACTACGGTGCGGTCTGGGTGTTGGTCGCAAAAAGCCGAAAACTCATCGGCGGGGCAGCCCAAATCCAGCGAGCAAGTGGCATCCAAATCGGGCATGAGGATGGTTTTTTCAGGCGAGAGGATTTTGGCGGTTTCGCCCATAAAGCGCACGCCGCTAACCACCAAAGTTTGCGCCGCATGGTCGCGGCCAAAACGCGCCATTTCTAGGCTGTCGCTGACGATGCCGCCGGTTTCTTCGGCCAAGTCTTGCAAATCGGGGTGCACATAGTAGTGCGACACCATGACGGCGTTTTTTTCTTGCAGCAGGGTGCGGATGCGGGCTTTCAGCGCGTCGCGCTCGGCGTGGCTGAGTTCGGGCGGCACTTTGGCCCAAGCGTATTGGGTGGAGCACACGCCGCCCGCCTGTGCATCGGGCATATCGTATTCAACGGCGACACTAGGAATACTTGCACTCATGGAACTTCCTTTTCAACAGCTCTCAACCCAAACTAAAACGGCATGCCTGGCAGCTTGCCACCGCCGCCACCCAACATGTTTTTCATGCCCTTCATGCCGCCCATGCGTTTCATCATTTTCATCAAGCCGCCGCCTGAGAGTTGTTTCATCATCTGCTGCATTTGCTCAAATTCGGCCAGCAATTTATTCACCTCATGCACGGCCACGCCTGCACCATCTGCGATGCGCTTTTTGCGCGTGGCTTTGATCAGCGCGGGTTTGCTGCGCTCTAGCGGTGTCATGCTTTGGATGATGCCCTTCTTGCGGCGCATATCGCGCTCGGCCTTGTCTAAATCGACTTGCTTGGCCTTATTGGCCAGTTGCGTGGGCATTTTGTCCATCAAATTGGATAAGCCGCCCATGCTTTGCATTTGCTCTAACTGCGCCAAAAAATCGCTCAGGTCAAAGCCTTCACCTTTTTTGACTTTGTTCGCTAGTTTTTCAGCCGCTTGTAAATCGACATTGGCGGTGACTTGCTCGACCAAGGCGACGATATCGCCCATGCCCAAAATACGGCCTGCGTGGCGCTCGGCATCAAAAGCCTCTAGGCCATCGATTTTTTCGCTGATACCCGCAAATTTGATGGGCACGCCCGTGATGTGGCGCACCGATAGCGCCGCACCACCACGGGAATCGCCGTCGGTTTTGGTCAGCACAATGCCAGTCAGCGGCAGGGCTTCTTTAAAGGCGCGTGCGGTGTTGATGGCGTCCTGCCCTTGCATGGCATCGACCACAAACAGGGTTTCCACAGGCTTTAACTCGGCGTGCAGGTTTTTGATTTCCTGCATCAGCACTTCGTCTATCGCCAAGCGGCCTGCGGTATCGACTAGCAGCACATCAAAATAGTGGCGGCGCGCGTGGTCTATCGCGGCGCGGGCAATATCCAGCGGTTTTTGTTCGGGGCTGGAAGGGAACCATTCGGCTCCCGCTTGCGCGGTGACGGTTTTCAATTGCTCAATCGCAGCGGGGCGATAGACATCGCCTGAAACCGTGAGGACTTTTTTCTTGCGCTTTTCTACCAAATACTTGGCCAGCTTGGCCGTGGTGGTGGTTTTACCTGCGCCTTGCAAACCTGCCATCAAAATCACGGCGGGCGGTTGTGCGGCCAAATTGATGTCGGGTGGCGGCAGGGTTTTGCCGGCATCATCCACACCCGCCATGGTGGCGATCAGCTCTTTTTGCACAATGCCGACCAAGGCTTGGCCAGGCTTGAGCGAGCCCACGACTTCTTGCCCCAAGGCTTTTTCTTTGACCCGCGCCATGAAGTCGCGCACCACGGGCAGCGCCACATCGGCCTCTAACAAAGCCATGCGTACTTCGCGCAGCATGTCTTGCACATTGGATTCGGTAATGCGCGCTTGGCCACTGATATTTTTCACCAGTAGCGAGAGTTTTTCGGTCAGGGCAGAGGTGGCCATAGAGCAGGGAAAAAGATGGGGTCGGAGAGAAAAAGCTAGCGCCAAGTCATAACGGGCTTGGGTAGAGACTCCTATACACTAGAAGGATGGCCATTGTATCTGCCCACATGATTTTGAGCGTGCTCTCTGCCCTGCTATATGCAGGCCTAGCTTGGTGCGCATCGTCTTTAAGCGCCCCGGCTGCGCGTCGGCTGCTGCTGACCGTAGCGGCGGTGCATGCGGGCGCCTTGGCAACAGGCTTTTTTGTACCGCCGCCAGCTTTTGGTTTTGCACCTGCGGTTTCGATCTCGGCTTGGCTGGTGTTGGTGGTGTATTTGCTGGAGAGCCGCGCCCTGCCACAGTTGCGCGCACGCGGTTTTTTGACCCTGGTGGGCATGGTGGCGGTGTTGCTGCCGCTGTTCTTTCCAGGCCGTGCGCTGCCGCCTGAGCAAGGTGCGTGGATGGGGATACACATTGCCTTGGGTATGGCTTCCTACGCCTTATTGGCTTGTGCGGTGCTGCATGCGTGGTTAGTCACGCGTGCCGAGGCCGCGCTGCGCCAGCCTGGCAGCGATAGTTTGGTAACTGGGAATTTGCCGGTTTTGACCCTAGAGCGTTTGATGTTTGGTTTTGTTTGGGCTGGCTGGATATTGTTGAGTGCGACGCTGCTTGCGGGCCTGCTTTTTGATGAATGGCTTTACGGTTCGGCACTACCGTTTCAGTGGACGCATAAAGTCGTTTTCGCTTGGCTGGCATGGCTGACTTTTGCGCTGCTGCTCATGGGGCGTTGGCGCTTGGGCTGGCGTGGGCGCAAGGCCGTGCGTATGGTGTATGCCGGCAGTGTGTTTTTGCTTTTGTCTTATATCGGTTCGCGTTTTGTCTTGGAAGCGCTGTTGCAGCGTGCAGCGTAGTAAAGCGGAAAATTTATGACCAAAATTTTGGTTTTTATTGTGGTGATTTGGGTTTTGGCGCGTTTGGCTAAACGCTGGCTGTTGGCCAAGGCCCAAAAAATGCAGCAAAACCTAGAGGCGCAATTGCGCGCCCAAATGCATCAGCAAATGAACCAACAAATGGGTCAGCAAACGGCAACTGGACCAGGACCAGCAGCAGGGCCAGCAGCAGCGCAAGCTGAGGCCAATGCCGAGCGCATGGTGGCCTGCGCCCAATGCGGCCTGCATATCCCACAAAGCGAAGCCCTGATGCGTGCGGGGCAGCCTTATTGCAGTACAGCCCATGCAGATCAAGCACAGGGCTAAAACACGCGCCAGCGCAACTGCAGCTGGGCGCGAGCCCAGTAGCAGCCCTTTGGTGCGAGAGATACTCAGTGAAGCCAATGAAAAACCTTATGAGCGCATTTGGTTAGGTTTTTTAACCACCCGCATGGTGGTGGGCGTGTTGCTTTCGGTTTCTTTTGGTTTGCAATGGTTTTTCAGCCCGCAAATTTTAGGCATCAGCCAATATTTGAGCTTTTGGCTCTCTGTGCTGTATCTGGCGGCAGCGATAGCGGCGCGATTTTTGATTAGGCAGGCGGCCTTGCTACGCGGCTTTAGCCTGAGCTGGGCTATCGTCATTGGTATTGATTTGTTGGCCTTTAGCGCTTTGCATTTATTGCGCAGTGATGGCATGAATGTGCTGCCCTTATTGCTGTTGCCAGTGCTGGAGGCGGCGATACTCGGTTCGCTGTTATTGGCCATGGGCACAGCGGCGCTGGTGACGATTGCCATTTTGCTGATCGGCTGGCTGTTGGATTTGCGCGATTTGGGTAGCAGCCAATTGGTGCAGGCCGCAGGTACGGGAGCGGTGTTTTTTATTTTGGCGTATTTGGCCAATCAGTTGGCTAGCCGCTTAGAGCGCGAAGAGCAAAACAGTCGCCAAATCCAAGAGCTGGCGCGTACGCAGGCGCAGGTCAACCAGTTGATTATTGACGCTATGCCCAGCGGCATTGTGGTGTTGGGGCGCGATGCCCAAATCTTTGGCTCTAATCCTGCTGCGCGCGATTTATTGGGTTTGCCTGCAATGAAAGCGGGGCAGGCAGCGACGCGTTTACCTAGCGCTGCCTTGCGTGAATTATTGGCTTGCAGCTTCGCTGATGGGC
The DNA here is from genome assembly GCA_964608575.1 of uncultured Burkholderiaceae bacterium. GTDB lineage: Bacteria > Pseudomonadota > Gammaproteobacteria > Burkholderiales > Burkholderiaceae_C > JAMIFN01. The sequence continues at coordinate 6,870 of CAZSPW010000007.1, forward strand.
AAGCGCATGAGCGTGAGGTGCTGGTGCCCTCACCTCAAGGGGATTTATTGCTCAAGGCGCGTGCGCAGATCACTGACCATGATTACGAAAATGCGACGGGTTTGGTGTTAGGGGTGTTGTTCCTGCAAGATTTGCGCGAAGAACAAGCCAGGGCGCGTGCAGAAAAGCTGTTGTCTATGGGGCGTATGTCTGCCGCGGTAGCGCATGAAATCCGCAATCCACTCGCGGCCATAGCGCAGGCCAATGCGCTGCTGGCTGAAGAGTTAACGGAAGCGGTGCCCAAGCGCCTGTCGAAAATGATTCGCGATAACGCAGCGCGCCTGGGGCGAATTGTCGATGAGGTGCTGGATGTGGCGCGGGTGCAAGAGTCAGACCCTGGGGCATCGCAGGTTTTGCCTTTGCCGGCTTTAGTGCAGCGCATTGCTGCTGATTGGTTACGCCAGCATCCTGTGGGCGAGCGCCTAGCCTTGGAGCTGCAAGCGTCTGGGTGTAACGCTTGGTTTGATGCCGATCACTTGCGCCGCATATTGGTGAATTTGCTCGATAACGCGCTGCGCTACGCCAGCGAGCAGCCTGCCGCTATCGTCCTGCGCCTGCGCCCTTTGGATGAAGCGTGGCACGAGTTGAGTGTCTGGAGCGATGGTCTGCCTTTGGAGGAGAGCTTGCAAAAACATCTGTTTGAGCCTTTCTTCTCGTCTGAGAGTCGCTCCAGCGGCTTAGGTCTGTATATCTGTCGGCAATTATGCGATCGTCACGGTGCCAAAATTCTTTATCGTTTAGGCCAGCACCAAGGGCGCAGTGGCAACGAATTTGTGCTGTATTTACGCGCGGATTTTGGCACTCAAGTGGCTACGGGCTACGATTCGACCCTGATTTAATTGTTTTATCACTGCACTTGCGCTTATGACTGAAGAGACCTTGCATATCTTGGTGGTAGATGACGAGCCTGATCTGCGCGAGCTGTACGAGCTAACGCTGATGCGCCAGGGCTATCGCATCCATACGGCGGGTTCAGTTGCCGCAGCGCGCGAGGCTATTGCCAAACAGGTTTATGCGGCAGTCATTAGCGATATGCGCCTGCCTGATGGTTTAGGGCTGGAAGTGTTGGCCGAGCTGCAAAAGCGCGGGCGTAAAGAGCGCGCCATCGTCATCACAGCTTATGGTTCGGCAGAAAACGCGGTGGAGGCACTCAAAGCAGGTGCGTTTGACTACATCAGCAAGCCTGTGGATTTGCAGCAACTGCGCAGCGTGGTGGCGCAGGCCGTGGCCGAAAGCCAAGCGCAAGCAGTGCCACCAATGCCGCAAACAGTGCCAGAACAAGTATCGCAGCAGGTTGGAGGGACTATCAAAAAAGAAGCTGCTCAGGCAGAATCTACGGCGCAAAATCCCAAAAATAGCCTTAAAAATACAGATGCAGCCCCTGCGCCTGAAAATACCAGTCCGATACCAAGCAACCCCGCCTTGGAGCGCATTGTTGGCAATAGCACCCCCATACAAACCTTAAGAAGCCAGATAGCCAAAGCCGCACGCGGCATGGCGCCGATTTTGATTCGGGGCGAATCAGGTACGGGCAAAGAGTTGGCGGCGCAGGCGGTGCACGCCTGCAGCCAGCGCGCAGCAGGCCCGTTTGTGGCGGTGAATTGTGGCGCCATTCCTGAGAGCTTGCTAGAGGCTGAATTCTTCGGCGCGCGCAAAGGCTCTTACACCGGTGCCACGGCTGATCGTGAAGGTTTCTTTCAGGCCGCGCACGGCGGCACGCTGTTTTTGGATGAAATTGGCGATTTGCCTTTGGCCATGCAAGCCAAGCTGCTGCGCGTGATCCAAGAGCGCAAAGTGCGACCCCTGGGCGCGACCAAGGAGGAGCCTGTCGATGTGCGCATCGTCAGCGCCACGCACCACGATTTGGCTGCGGGCGTGCAGGCCAAAACCTTTCGCCAAGATTTGTATTACCGGCTGAATGTGATTGAGCTGATTTTGCCGCCCCTGCGCGAGCGCCGCAGCGATATCCCCGCCATTGCCGCTGTGCTGCTGGCCAAAATCGCACGCGATTCGGGCTTGCCCGAGCGCCCGCTTTCGCCCCAGGCTCAAGCCGCGCTGCAAGTGTTGCCACTAGCAGGCAATGTGCGCGAGCTGGAAAACATCCTGCAACGGGCGCTGGCCATGAGCGAGGGCGAAGCCCTAGAAATTGATGCGCCAGGCTTTGAACAAGCTATTGCCAACACCTTGTCGAATACTTCGAAAACAGGAGCTGCTCAGGCAGTTTTAACGGCTCAAATGCCAGAAAATAGGCTGAAAAATCATGGCGAATTGCAAGAGCTGCCCTACGATTTGGGCGCATATTTAGATGCGATAGAGCGCGATATTTTGGTGCGCGCCCTGCAAGAGTGCGGCTATAACCGCACCGCCACCGCGCAGCGCCTAGGCATCACCTTGCGCCAAGTGCGCTACCGCATACAACAACTGGGCATAGATTGCAGCGAGGGCGGCGATGAATAAACCTCCCAGTGCCACGGCCGCCACTTGGCAAAACGGCTGGTGGGCGCATGCGCACCACCTGCCCAGCCCCAATTTTGGGGTGCGTCCTGCGGGCGTGGCGGTGGATTTGGTGGTTCTGCACTCCATCAGCCTGCCGCCCGCGCAATATGGCACGGGCTGCGTGCAGCAGCTGTTTTGCAATCAATTGGATTGGGACGCGCATCCCTATTTCCAGCACATTCGCGGAGCAGAGGTCTCGGCGCATTTTTTTATTGAACGCAGCGGCAATGTCTGGCAATTTGTGTCTTGCCAGGATCGCGCTTGGCATGCAGGCCAATCCAGTTTTCAAGGGCGAGATAACTGCAACGACTACTCCATCGGCATAGAGCTAGAAGGCATAGAGGGCGGCCTGTTTGAAGACGCGCAGTACGAAAGCCTACAAGCCCTGTTGGCGGCCTTGCCAGAAGCCTACCCCATCACTGCCGTAACGGGGCACGAGCATATTGCCCCTGGGCGCAAAGCCGACCCTGGCGCGGGCTTTGATTGGGCGCGATTGGCGCGTTGCACAAGTGTGCAGGTGGTGATGGAAAACCAGCCGTAGCCGTTTTAAGACATGGCATACAGCGCCAGCAGGGGCACCAGATTGAACAGCAGTATGCCAATTTTGTAGATAGCCATGCCGCCATAGTGCAGCGCATCAAAACTGGCATCAGATAGCGCAAACCAACGGCCATGCAGCTGGCGCATCCATGCACGGGCAAAAACAAAAACGCCGAACCAGAGCAGCAAAATGGCGTAGTTAATAGCCAGGGCGTAAAGCAAAAAGCGGCAGAGAAACTCGGTATCCATCAACTTCTCCCTATGCTGTGTGGCTGGCAGTTTACCGATATGCCTTTGTTCTACGCTGTTGGAGCAAACCCCAGGGGCTGCTACTGCCTTAGGCCGAGGCCTCCAACAAATACCCCGCACTCGCGCCTTGCCCCAGCGCTTCTTTCAGTTGTGGCAGTGCGGCCTGCAATTGCTCGGCCAGTACAAAGGGCGGGTTGATGATGAACATGCCGCTCTCGCGCAAGCCCGTATGCACTTTATTGGCAGCTACTGGCACATAACGCCCTGTGTTGGCGCGGCTGAGTCTGAGTTCGGGGGCGACGATTTCGTTGTCATCACCCGTGCCGATATTCAGGGTGGCGTGCAGCCAATCTTTACCCGCAGCAGCGCAGATTTTTTTCAGGCGGCGTGGCAAATCGTGCGCTTCTTGCCTGCCAACGATGGGGTACCAAATGGCATAGCAGCCCGTGGCAAAGCGCTTGAGTGCATCTTCTACTGCCTTCGTTACTTGGGCGTAATCGGTTTTCAGCTCATAACTGGGGTCTATCAGCACCAAGGCGCGGCGCGATGGTGGTGGTAATAAGGCTTTTAGCCCTGTAAAACCATCGCTGTCTTTGATGCTGAGGGCGTTTTTAGGCAGCAAATCCTGCATATTTTTCTGCAAGCTGCGCGCATCGCGTGGGTTGAGTTCAAACAAATGCAGTTTGTCTTGCACAGGTGCGCCCAATTCGGTGCGCAGCAAATGCTGCATCAGCCAAGGCGAGCCTGGATAGGTATTGGGGCTGCCTGTGGCCTGCAGCACTTGCACATAGCGCGCAATGGCAGGGGCGATATAGGCCTTTTTTTGGCCAGTCAGCCAGTCTTGCAGGGCGAAAATACCCGCTTGCGCCTCGCCGCTGGTTTGCGCTTCGTGGCCACGCAAAGGGTAGATGCCTAGACCCGCATGGGTGTCTATGCAAGCCAAGGTTTTGTCTTTTTGTGTCAGGTAGTCGAGCAGGCTGACCAAGCAAAGGTGTTTAAGAACATCGGCATGGTTGCCGGCATGGTAGGCGTGTCGGTATGAAAACATGGCGCGATTATCGCCGCAGCCGTTTAAAATCAGGGTTTTAGCTGAATCTGTCAGCCTATTATTGAAAAGCCATTGGAACCCACCGAGATGAGTCAAACTGCCAGCACCACCCAAAACATGGCCAACGCCATTCGCGCCTTGGCTATGGACGCCGTTCAAGCCGCTAAATCAGGCCACCCCGGCGCGCCTATGGGCATGGCCGATATGGCAGTGGCGCTGTGGAGCCGCCACCTCAAGCACAACCCGAACAACCCCCATTGGGCAGACCGCGATCGCTTTGTGCTGTCTAACGGTCACGGCTCTATGCTGATTTATGCGCTTTTGCATCTCACGGGTTACGACTTGCCCATGGGCGAGCTGAAAAACTTCCGCCAATTGCATAGCAAAACCGCTGGCCACCCCGAGCACGGCATCACCCCAGGCGTAGAAACCACCACAGGCCCGCTGGGGCAGGGCATCACGAATGCCGTGGGTTTTGCCTTGGCTGAAAAACTCTTGGCAGCTGAATTCAACCGCCCTAAACACCATATCGTCGATCACCACACTTTCGTCTTTATGGGTGATGGCTGCTTGATGGAAGGCATCAGCCACGAAGCCTGCGCTTTGGCCGGTGCGTGGAAGCTGAACAAACTCATCGCTCTGTACGACGACAACGGCATCAGCATCGATGGCCAAATTGATCCTTGGTTTGCCGACGACACCGCCAAGCGTTTTGCGGCGTATCAGTGGAATGTGATAGGCCCGATTGACGGCCACGATGTGAACGCGGTCGATAAGGCCATTGCACAGGCGAAAAAATCTGCCGACAAACCCAGCATCATCATCTGTAAAACCCATATCGGCAAAGGCAGCCCGAACCGCGCCAATACGGCCAAAGCGCACGGCGAACCGCTGGGCGAGGATGAAATTGCGCTGACGCGCAAACAAATTGGCTGGAATCACGCGCCTTTCGATATTCCTCAAGAGGTGTATGCCGCTTGGAATGGCGTGCAAGCGGGCACGGCGGCTGAATTGGATTGGGATACACGCTTTGCGGCTTACCGCGCCGCCTACCCCGATTTGGCGCACAGTTTCCTACGCCGCATGGCGGGGGATTTGCCTGCGGGTTTTGATGCTCTGATTGCCGATGCGCTCAAGGCTACAGACGCTAAAGCCGAAACCGTAGCGACGCGCAAAGCCAGCCAATTGGCGCTGGAAGTGCTGACCGCCGCTTTGCCCGAAATGCTGGGCGGCAGCGCCGATTTGACAGGCTCGAACCTGACCAATACCAGCCACACGCAAGCTTTGCGTTTTGACGCTAAGGGCGCGGTAGTGCTGGCCGAAGGTGCGGCTCAGGGCGATGCTGCGTTGGATAAACGCTTCCACATCAACTATGGCGTGCGCGAATTCGGCATGGCCGCCATCATGAATGGCTTGGCGCTGCACGGCGGCTATATTCCTTACGGCGGTACCTTCCTCACTTTTAGCGATTACAGCCGCAACGCTATCCGCATGGCTGCGCTGATGAAGCAGCGCGTGGTGCATGTGTTCACGCATGACTCTATCGGCTTGGGTGAAGACGGCCCCACGCACCAATCCATTGAGCACGCCGCTAGCCTGCGCTTGATTCCGGGTTTGGATGTATGGCGCCCAGGCGATACGGCAGAGACCTTGGTGGCTTGGGGACAAGCCCTGAAAAACCAAGATCGCCCTAGTGCGCTTTTGCTCAGCCGCCAAAATGTGGCCTATAGCAAAAAAAGCGCGGCTGCAGCTAAAAACATTGCCAAGGGCGGCTATGTGCTGCGCGAAGCGCAAGGTGGGGCTAAGGGCGGGGCACAAATGGTGCTGATCGCCACAGGCTCAGAATTGCCCTTGGCTATGCAAGCGGCTGATGTGCTGGAAGCTCAGCATGGCATTGCTACGCGCGTGGTTTCTATGCCTTCAACTAGTGTGTTTGACCGCCAAACTGTTGCATACAAATCATCCGTTCTGCCCGCAGGTGTTGCCCGAGTAGCTATCGAAATGGGATCGACAGATGGCTGGTGGAAATACGGCTGCGCGGCCGTGATCGGCATCGACACCTACGGCGAATCTGCGCCCGCGCCTGTGCTGTTCAAACACTTTGGCTTTACGGTAGAGAATGTCGTCGCCACGGCGCGCGCGGCTTTGGCCACTTCATCCCATTTTTGACAGCCATAGGCCCATGAAAATCTTCTGCATTGCCAATCAAAAAGGTGGGGTGGGTAAAACCACCACCTGCGTTAATCTAGCCGCGGGTTTGGCCAAAATTGGTCAGCGCGTGTTGCTGGTCGATTTAGACCCGCAAGGCAATGCCACCATGGGCTCAGGCGTGAATAAGCGCGAGCTGGCGGGCTCGGTTTATCAAGTTCTTTTAGGTGAGAAAAGCGTAGTCCAAGCGCGAACTCGGGCGCAAAAATGTGCTTACGATGTTTTGGGCGCTAATCGGGATTTAGCGGGTGCAGAGGTTGAGCTGGTTGATTTGGATGAGCGCGAAAAACGCCTGAAAAACGCCTTAGCGGCCGTTGTCGCTGATTATGATTTTGTGTTGATCGATTGCCCGCCTTCGCTGTCTATGTTGACACTCAACGGTCTGTGCAGCGCGCATGGCGTGGTAGTGCCTATGCAGTGCGAATATTTTGCGCTTGAAGGTTTGGCCGATTTGGTCAATACCATCAAACAGGTGCACGGTAATTTAAATCCCGATTTGCAAATCATCGGCCTGTTGCGCGTCATGTTTGATCCGCGCATCACCTTGCAGCAACAAGTCAGCGATCAATTGCGCGAGCATTTTGGCGACAAGGTGTTTGCCACCATCATCCCGCGCAATGTGCGCTTGGCCGAAGCGCCTAGCTACGGTTTGCCCGGCGTGGTGTTTGATCCATCAGCCAAAGGTTCACAGGCTTTTATTGCCTTTGCGCAAGAGATGGTGCAGCGCATCCATACCATGTGATTTTTAAGAGGGTTTTGGCGGTTTTAGGCCGCCAAAACTGCCTGAGCAGCTCTCATTTTAATAGTGATTCATCGGGGGCGTGCTTAAGGTAAATCGCCTAAATTCGCCACGGTCACAGGCGCAGGCCCCACTTGCCCCAGCTCCGCTTTGAGCGACTGCGGTTTGCCGCTAATCAGTGCTGCATAAATAGTGGTGTTGGCCAGCACTTTTTTCACATAGTCGCGGGTTTCAGTGTAGGGCACATTCTCTGCCCAAATGGCGCCTTCCATCGTGCCGCCGAGTTCGCGCCAGCGTTTAGGCCGTCCCGGCCCTGCGTTATACGCAGCGGCAGCCAGAGGTTTGGAGTTTTGAAAACTCTCTAGTGCCAAATTCAAGTAATTTACACCCAGCACGACATTGGTGTGGCTGTCGTATACCTGCTCAGGGCTAAAGCCCGTCATGCCGATTTTCTTTGCGGTCCAACGCGCAGTGGCGGGCATGATTTGCATCAGCCCAGACGCACCCACGCCTGATCGTGCCACGGTGACAAAGCGCGATTCTTGCCGAATCAGGCCATAAACATAGGCCGGGTCGGCACCATAGCGGGCACTATTGCCCAGTACCTCAGCCTTGTGCGGCATGGGGTAGCGTTGCCAGGCGGCAAACAGCGGGTTGCGTTCGGCGGTATTGATACAGCGGTCCCAAATTTCGCGCTGGCAGGCCAATTCGGCAGCGGCCAATAACTCGCGCGGTGGCAGGCCGCCCTCTTCGTGCAGATGGGCGGTGTAGTTCCATTCGCGACCACCCATATTGCGCAGGCCTATGCTGATGGCGTAGAGGCTGCGGGCAAAGCCTGGGTTGCTGCGCGCGCGGGCTAATTCTTCGGCGCTAGGGCGGCTGGGTTGGGGTGGTAGCGTGATGCTTTTGCCCAACTCTTCTTGCGCCAGCATTTCGTAAAAACCGTGGCTTGAGGCTATCGCTTGATAGATTTTTTGTGCTTGTTCGGCTTCTGCTTTAGTGCCGCTAGCGGCCAAGGCTCGCGCCTTCCAGTATTGCCAACTAGGGTCTTGCTGCATTTTGCTGGGCATGGCGGCCACAGTTTGCAAAATATCGGCGCGTTTGGATGCTATGCCCGCGCGCAAATCGGCGCGCACGCGCCAGGCCAGCATATCTTCGGTCCAGTCTTGCATACGCGTGGCTTGTGCGTAGTAATGCGGCGCCAGATTGGACAAATTCATGGCCGCCTGCTTGCCCACCACGCCCCAGCCCCAGTTGCGTTGCTCTTCATTTAGATGGGCAGCATTTTGCAATTGGCTGGCGGCGGCATCGGGATTTTTGGCAGCGGTGCGAACGATGCTTTGCAAAGACAGTTCAGCCGCTGTATTGCCAGCCGTATTGCCCGCTAATAAAGCTAGGGTATTGCTCAGGCTAGTGTCCTGCCCCGCTTCGGCCAAATTGCGCGCTTTGCGCCATACGACCATGCTGTCGAGTTTGCCGCCCGCCAGCAAGCGCGCAGCTGCCGCTTCACACGCCTTGCTGCCGCCGCGCATACCCATCCAATCATGGGTGAAAGTGCTCACATTGCTTTGCAGCCCAAAAGCCGTTGCCCAGCAGCGCACAGTGGCATCGTCGCGCATGCGAAATTGCGGCCATTCCTGCGCAAAAGTGAAGGCATCACCGTTTTTACCTAAAAGCAGCAACCAATCATTGCGCAGTCGGTCTTCGACATAGCTGCCTTGCCAGCGTTGTAAAAAGGCTTGGATTTCCGCTGTGCTGGCGTTTTCTAAGCGGGCTTTGAGTTCCCAATACTCGGCATAGGCCAGCAAAGGGTGGCCTGCGGCGGCGGGCAGCAATTGCGTCAGGCGGGTACTTTGTCCACGGCCAAAGGCGCGCTCCATCTCTTGCAATATGTTGTCGTTGGCTGCGGCCAAGTTTGTGCTGCTGGGCGCAGCGCCAGCCGCCCACATATTGCCTTGCGGCAACACTGGCGCAGGCAAGAGCGCAAACGCGGTAAAAACGCTTAAAAAACTGGTGATTTTTTGAAAAACTGTCAAAATCGTCTCCCCCTTCTAGGCGCAGGTTGTTTGCGCCTTCGCTATTGTGTAATGGGAAAGATGACTTCTTCTGCCAACGATAAAAAAACCTTAAGACAGCGTCTAGTACAAGAGCGATTGCATCTGCCTGATCGTCTGGAGCGTATTGCTCGGCTGCAGCAAGTTATGCGTATGTGGCTGATGGATAGGCCCGATACGGTCATTGGTGCCTATTGGCCGATCAAAGGGGAGTTTGATCCCTTGCCCGCGCTCTATCGCTGGCAAGAGGATGCAGTGCTAGGTTCATCCATTCATCCACCAGGCAATGCCAGCGCGCAGCAAACGCTCAATCTTTTGAATAAACCCGATAGCCAGCGCCGCATTGGTCTGCCTGTTGTCAATAAAGAGCATAAGACTTTGATTTTTTATTCGTGGTACCCAGGCTGCCCAATGGAGGCCGATGCTTACGATATCCCTAAACCCAAGGATACCGCCATCATCGTGCCTACGCTGCTGTTTGTGCCCTGCGTCGGCTATGCCCCAGGCGGCTATCGTTTGGGTTATGGCGGCGGCTTTTACGACCGCACTTTGGCTACTTTGCAGCCTAAGCCTTTTACCGTGGGCTTGGCATATTCGAACGCTTTGGTAAGCGATTTTCAGCCCGAAGCGCACGATGTGCCGCTGGATGCCATCCTCACCGATGCTGGTGTGGTTTGGGGCAGCTAAAGTGATTTTTAAAAGATATAGCCCGGCCCGAGTGGTTCTAGGCCATGTTTGATGCGCGCGCGGTCGCAGCCAAAGCTGGCGGGCTCTAATTCGCGGCAGGGGTTGGGGCGCCATTCATAAATACCGCAACTGACTTTTTCTCCCAGTTTGCCGCCCAGTGCCACGCAGCGCACGGGTTGATGGTCGGTGCCGCGCATGCGGCATAAATGCCCATTGACTTCTACCGCAAGGCTATCGGGCACGCTGCCGCCAGAGCTGCTTAGCTCGTAAATAGAAAAATCCACGCGGTAAGTCATGCAGCAAGCGCCGCAACTGGTGCAAGGGCTTTCGGGGTATGAGGTGCTCATGGTGTATCAGCAGCAAAAATGGCCGCTGATTAAACCGAAAGCGCGTGGGTGTAAGCTGAATTGAAACTGAAAATCGATTAAATATTGCCAAAAGCAATGGTTTTTTCTTCTTGGTATTCGTGCATGCCCTGGCGCCCGCCCTCGCGCCCTAAGCCCGATTGTTTGACGCCACCAAAAGGCGATTGATCGGCAGACAGCAGCCCCGCATTGATGCTGACCATGCCCGCCTCCAGCGCCTCGGCTACGCGCCAAGCGCGCGCGTTATCGCGGGTGTAGAGGTAGGCGGCCAGGCCATATTCGGTATCGTTGCCGCGCACAATGGCTTCTGCTTCGGTTTCGAATGGAAAGACGGAGAGGATGGGGCCAAAAGTTTCTTCGCAAGACAGGCGCATATCGGGCCGGCAATCGGCCAGCACGGTGGGCGCGAAGAATTGCGCGCCAATATCGCTCAGGGCTTTGCCGCCTGTGAGTGCCCGTGCGCCCATGGCCAGGGCATTGTTTACATGCGCCTCGACTTTTTCTATGGCTTTGGTGTTGATGAGCGGGCCGATTTGCACGCCCTCAGTAAAGCCGTCCCCTGTTTTTAATGCGGCCACGGCAGCCGTGATACGGCGTAAAAACTCTTCATAAATGCCAGCTTGTACCAGGACGCGATTAGGCGACACGCAGGCTTGGCCTGTATTGCGGAATTTTTGTGCCATCAGGCCTGCGACCACGGCGTCTAGGTCGGCATCGTCAAACACCAGTACGGGGGCGTTGCCACCCAGTTCCAGCGCCAGTTTTTTCACCGTATGCGCGCATTGCTGCATCAGCAAACGCCCTACTCCTGTAGAACCTGTGAAAGACAAATGGCGCACCGTATCACTGGCACACATGGCATCGCCGATAGCTTTGGCATTGCTGCCCGTGACGATATGCAGCGCGTCTTGCGGTATGCCGGCCTGATAGGCCAGCTCGGCCGCAGCCAAGGCAGATAGGGGCGTTAAATCCGCAGGTTTGAGCACCACGGTGCAGCCAGCGGCCAGCGCGGGCGCAACTTTGCGCGTGATCATGGCCAGCGGAAAATTCCACGGCGTAATCGCAGCGCATACGCCTATGGCTTGTTTGATGACGACAGAGCGCTGCCCCGCCACATTGGGTGTGAGCACTTCGCCATAGGCGCGTTTGGCTTCTTCGGCATACCACTCGACAAAGCTGGCGGCGTATTGCACCTCGCCCAGTGCTTCGACTGTGGGCTTGCCGTTTTCCGCCGTCATGATGCGGGCTAAATCCTCTTTATGTGCCTGCAGCAAATCAAACCATTTGCGCAGAATGCGGCTGCGCTCGTAAGCCGTGCGGCTGCGCCATGCTGGCAGTGCAGTATGGGCTGCGGCTATGGCCGCGTCGGTGTCTGCTGCGCCCATTTCTGCGACCCAAGCGATGGGCTGCTGCGTGGCCGGGTTGGCTACGGCGAAATGCGCACCAGTGCTAGGTTGGCTCAAGCTGGCAGCTTGCAAGAGTTGTGGCTGTGCGAGCGAGGCGAGGGGATTTTTTAGGGTATTCATGGGCTGTAGTCCCACAGGTTCAAAAGGCCTACTGTAGCGCCATCCTAGGGTTTTGTAGCGGTTCAGTTTGTTTTTGGTCAAGGCCACTTGCTTTGTGCTTGACCAGTAAAAAATTTTGTCTTTATCTTTGTTAGTATGCAAATCCTTAGCCAAGGAGAATGCCATGACCGCCAGTTTGACTGCCGCCCAATTGGATGAATTAAAGCAACTGCTGCTGGCTCGGCGGGCAGATTTAAGCGCCCAGCAGCTACAAAACCAAGCCAATTTGCAGCCTCCTGCACAAACCGCAGGCAGCGTATCGCAAGACGAAAACGCCAAACTGGGCAATGCCATGCGCGAAGTCAATACGCGGCTATCGGCTTTGGATGCGGCTGAGCTAGCACGCATAGAGCGCGCTTTAACAGATATGGATGCTGGCCGTTATGGACTGTGTGCAGCTTGTGCTTGTGCCATTCCGTTTGAACGCCTGCGTGCGGAGCCGATGACTGAGCACTGCGTTCCGTGCAAATCCAGCTGGGAAGCGCAGCAGGGTCAACGCGCCTAAAACCCAGTCTTCAAGCCAGTCTTCAACTCAGTTTATTGCTGCAGCAACCACTGCCCCACCACCGCAGGCAGCACATCGCAATCACACGGCCAGCGCCCAGCGCCTGGGAAGCCCACATGGCCGCCCGTGCGTGGCTGCCAAAGCGTGGTGCTGGCGCTGACTTCATGCACAGTGGGCATGGTGTGCGCAGGTACGATGGGGTCGTTCTGTGTTTGCACCAATAGCGTGGGCAAGCGCAGGGCGTGTAAATGCGGCTTGGCCGAGCACTTGGCCCAATAATCTTCCGCGCCTGCAAAGCCGTGCAGCGGCGCGGTAAACACATCATCAAATTCAAAAAAAGTGCGCGCGCGGCGCAATTTAGCTGCATCAAACAAGCCTGGGTGCAAGGCCAAGCGTTCCAAAGCACGCGGAATCATGGTCTGCAAAAAATTGCGTGTGTAGGTATTGCGGTGCCACCAGCTCGCATCCATCATGCGCGCGCCAGCGGCTAAATCTATCGGGCTGCAAATCGCAGCGATGGCACGGGCGCTTTGCTTGGCCGCCTCGCCTGATTCTTCCGCCCAGCGCAAAAGCGCATTGCCGCCCAGGGATACGCCGACCAAATACAGAGGCACAGCCTGTTTTTTCTCTGCGCTCAATTGCTGGTTCAGGCGCTGCACGATCCAGTCGATTTCTTCCCAGTCACCCGAATGGTAGGCGCGGGGTGCGTGATTGACTTCGCCGCTACAACCCCGCGCGTGCGCCACGGCAAAGCCCATGCCCTGCACTTCGCACCAGCGCAGCAAGGCGCGTGCGTATTGGCTTTGCGAAGAGCCTTCGAGGCCATGAAACAAGAGCAGCATGCCGCGCTCAGCTTCCCAAGCGTGTTGGCCAAAATCCACATCAATAAAATCGCCATCTGGCGCCGTCCAGCGCGCCCGCCGATAGGCTTGCAGCACCGATTTTTCGCTGTAGAAAGTGCGCCCCCACAGCGCGGGCACTATGGTCTGGCTATGCCCCTCAGCTAGCCACCAGGGTGCGTTATAGTCAGTACGAAGAATTTGGCCAGCCATGCTTTGCAATGCGATAAATGACTATTTATTTTGTAGCTGCTCAGGCAGGTTTATCGGCCTGAAAGCCTTAAAAGATACTTAAAAACACATATTGTAGAGCGCCCCTTATGGCACAAGAGCGATTCAAACCCGGGGTGACGGTAGGCGCGATTATCGAACGCGATGGCCGTTTTTTATTGGTGGAAGAACACACCAGCGCTGGCCTGCGCCTGAATAACCCTGCTGGCCATCTTGAGCCGGCAGAAGATTTGCTGCAAGGCTGCGTGCGTGAAGTGCTGGAAGAAACCGGGTTTGATTTTGTGCCTACGGCTTTGCTGGGCATCTACCTCACCAGCTATCGGCAACACGATGCGACTGTGCATGGCGATTTGCGTGCCCGCCCGCACTATCTGCGCTTTGCTTTTGTGGGGCAATTGGGCAATTTTTATCCCGAACGCGCTTTAGATGCGGGCATTGTGCGCACGCTTTGGCTCACGCCAGAAGAAATTCGCGCCGCACCGAATTTGCGCAGCCCCACGGTCTTACAGTGCATGGAAGATTATTTGCGCGGGGCGCGTCAGCCGCTGGATATGTTGAAGCTGGTGGCAGCGGATTAGCCCGCCCTTAATTACCCCGCCCTTATTTAGCAGTATGGATGATTGCTATTTAAAGCCGCGGTATCGGTTCGCCCTGCTCGGGGTGTTCCGTCTCAGCCGTGGCCTTATCGAGTTGCGCATTGGTTTTGAGGTGCGGCGGCAACTGTGCCCCACATTTAAAGCAAAATTTCGCTTGGCGCAAATGTCCTTCGCTTAAGCACGATTGGCAGGTGCGGGTCGTGATGTCTGCTGGCCGCGTGCTGCGCATACTGCCAATTTCCGCTGTCACGATGGCGGTGGGCACGGCAATGATGCTCCAGCCTATCATCATGGTGAAAGACGCCAGCAAGCGCCCCAATTCAGTTTTTGGGGCAATGTCGCCATAGCCCACGGTGGTGATGGTGGTGATGGTCCAATACATCGCGGTAGGAATACTGGTAAAGCCGTTTTGCGCGCCCTCGATGATGTGCATCAGGGTGCCGATGATCAGCACCATCATCATCGCCACCGACATAAACACCATGATCTTGAAGCGGCTTTGCAGCAGCGCCCGCCCCAGTGACTGATAAGCCTCGACATAGCGCACCAGTTTGAAGATGCGGAAAATCCGCAGCAAGCGCAAGATGCGGATGCTCATCAAATACGCAGCGTGCGGGAAAATCAGCATCAAATAGCTGGGCAAAATAGAGCACAAATCCACCAGCCCATTAAAGCTGAGCACATACTTCATCGGGTGGCGCACACACAGCAGGCGCAATATGTATTCAATCGTGAAGGCGATGGTAAAAAACCATTCCAAACCCACCAGGTGCGCACCAAAGTGACGGTGAAAAAACGGAATACTGTCCGTCACCACGGCCACAATGCTCATCAGCACCATGATGATCAGGCCGATATCAAACATACGGCCTATGGGCGTATCGGCTTCAAAAATAATGGTGTAGAGGCGCAGCCGCCAACCCGCTAGTGGTTTGCCGAAATAGCGCGCATCGTGGTCGGCCTGCTCGTGTCGCACCTCTGGGCGGCGCAGCAGCGAATACTCCAGCGCGGTATTGATTTGCCCCACTGCTTCTGCTGCGGGGTTGTGTCGTTTGGGGTTCTTAGGGCTTTTGGCCATGTTCGAGGTGGTTTTCTGTAGGAGATGATAGCTGCCCTAGCAGCAACGCTGCCACGATCAAAATCGCGCCCAGCAAAGCCCAGCCCGTGAGGGTTTCGCCCAGCCACCAATAGGCCATGACGGCGGCAAATACAGGCTCCAGCCCGTAAATCAGGGCGCTTTGCACTGCTGGCACATAGCGTTGCGCCCAAATTTGCATAGCAGGCGCGAGCGCACTGGCAAATAGCAATAAGTACAGCAGGGCTGCCCATTGCGCTGCGCTCAGGCTTTGCGTGTGTTGCAGCAGTGCTGCGCCTTGCCCTTGCAGGCCTAGGCAAAGCAAGGCCAAGCCGCCCATGACCAAACCCTGTAAAGCGGCTACTGGCGCAATGCGCAGGGGCTGCGCGGTATGGCGCTGGGCGCTGACTTCCAGCAGCAAAATATATACGGCGTAACACAGCATGGCCACAGCCGTGAGGCTGTCGCCCATATTCCACGGCGCGCCTGCGTAAAACAGGTAATACATGCCCAAACCCGCCAGCGCGCAGGCAAAAAATAAACGCCAGCCTGGGCGCTGCCCCAACCCCATAGCCAAAATCGGTACGGCCAGCACATTCAGCCCCGTGATAAAGGCGTTGCGGTTGGCGCTGGTGCGGGCTATGCCTTCGGTTTGTAGATAAAAGGCGCTAAACAGCGTCACGCCATAAATCAAGCCCCAACGCCATTCAGGCGGACGAATGCCGCGCACAAAACATAAAAGCAGCAGCCCCGCACCGCCGTAGCGCAGCAGGGTGATGTCCAGCGCGCTCAAACTGTTTGTCAAAGTTTTCAGTAAGGCAAAAGTGCTGCCCCAAATGGCGCACATCAGCACCAAAGCGATGATGGCCAAGTGGTGTTGGCGGGCAGGGCTATGCCATGCGCTGAGGGGAAATGCCATGGCGCTGAGTCTGGCCTTCAGGGGTTTTGGTAGCTCAGGGCGCTGCCTACCAGTTTGGCGGTAATGTCCACAATCTGCACCATGCGTTCATAGCGCATGCGCGTGGGGCCGATCACGCCCAGCGTGCCGACGACCGCGCCATTGACGGCATAGGGTGCGCTGACGATGGAGAGCTCTTCCACTGGTAGGGTGGGGCTTTCGCCGCCGATAAAAATGCGCACGCCTTGACCGTGTTCTGAGCTTTCCAGCAATTGCATCAGCTCGGCTTTGTGTTCAAACAATTCATAGGCGCGGCGCAGTTGGCTGATATTGCTGGAAAAATCGCTCACGCCCAGCAATTTGCGCTCGCCTGCCAGAACCACTTGTTCTTCATGCGTGGGGCTGGCATGGTTGCTTTGTAGTGCAGCTTGCATCAAGGTGGCAATTTCGCCTTGTAGCTGCGCGGCTTCGCGCCCTAGGCGTTGGCGCACTTCATCCAAATCCATGCCGCTGTAGTGGTGGTTGATGAAGTTGCTGGCCTCGGCCAATTCGCTTTGTTGGTAGTCTTTGGTCGTCAGCAGCACGCGATTTTGCACATCGCCATCGGGTGCGACGGTAATCAGTAGCACGCGCCGTTCGCCCAAGCGCAAAAATTCTAAATGCTGCAGCACCTGCGCTTTGCGCGGTGCAATCACGACGCCGACAAAATTGGATAGATTGGAGAGCATATGCGCCGCATGCGCGATGACTTTCTGTGGCTGATCGGCTGGCAGGCTGGCAGCCTGATAGTTGGGGCCAGCGGCCAGTTCTTGCCGATCGACGGTGAGCATGGTGTCCACAAACAAGCGGTAGCCACGCGCGGTAGGCACGCGCCCTGCAGAGGTGTGGGGGCTAGCGATCAGGCCAAGGTGTTCCAAATCGCTCATCACATGGCGAATAGTCGCGGCCGATAAATCCAGCCCCGAGGCTTGCGTCAGGGTGCGCGAGGCTACAGGCTGGCCGTCCTCAATATAGCGTTCCACCAAGGCTTTGAGCAGAATTTGCGCGCGTTCGTCTAACATAAGGGCAATTTATACCATTTCCCTTTTGTATTTTTGGGCGCTGCTTTATGTCTAGCAAATTTCGCACCGTTGCCTTGATCGGTAAATTCCCCAACGCCCAAGGCGGCACGCCCGCCGATGTGTTGCGCGATATTGCCCAAACGCTGGAGAGCCAAAATTGCCAAGTCATGCTCGATGAAATGACGGCACAGGTCAGCGCCTTGTCAGATTGGCCCGTGCGCAGCCTAGAGCACATAGGCCAGCACGCGGATTTGGCCGTGGTGGTCGGCGGCGACGGCACCATGCTGGCCACTGCGCGGCAATTGGCGCGCTTTGATATTCCGCTGATCGGCATTAACCAAGGGCGCTTAGGCTTTATCACCGATGTGCCGCTGGCTGAGCAAGCACAAGTGCTGCCAGCTATGTTGCGTGGCGAATACACGGAAGAGCGCCGCACCATGCTGGCGGTGCGGGTGGAACGCGAGGGACAGCTGATTTTTCAAACCACAGCCATGAACGAGGTCGTGGTCAATCGCGGCAGCCGCGCTGGTTTGCTCGAGCTGCGTGCCGAAATTGATGGCCACTTTGTCGCCAATTACCGCGGTGATGGCCTGATTGTGGCCACGCCCACAGGCTCAACCGCCTATTCGCTGTCTGCGGGCGGGCCGTTGATGCACCCCAATCTAGGCGGTTTTTGCTTGGTGCCGATTGCGCCGAATAATTTATCTAATCGCCCCTTGGCCCTGGCCAATACCGCCAGCATTGTTCTGGAGATGATTGCCGGGCGCGAAGCCAGTGCTAATTTTGATATGCAGTCACTGGCCAATTTGCAGCATGGCGATCGTGTGCTGCTGGAACGCGCCGAGCAAAGCCCGCGCCTGCTGCACCCGCAGGGCTGGAGCTATTACGACACCCTGCGCGAAAAACTGCACTGGAACCAGCACAACTGCGCTTAATGGCAAGCTCCCATGCAGTATTTTTTTGATAGCTGCTCAGGCATTATTTGCGGCTTAAAACTCCAAAAACACCCTTAAAAATGACCATATATCTGGCTTCACAAAGCCCACGCCGCGCTGAACTCTTGCAGCAAATAGGCGTGGAATTTCGCCCACTCTTGCCGCAAAGCGCAGCCGACAAACAAGCCGCAGAGGCGCTAGAGCTGGTGCTGCCGGGCGAAGCGCCTGCGGCCTATGTGCAGCGCGTGAGCAAACTCAAAGCACAGGCAGCCTATCTGCGTTGGCAGGCGTTGGCAGCGCAGGATGCGCCAGCTTGGCCTGCCATGCCGATTTTGTGCGCGGATACCACCGTGGCCTTGGGTGCGCAGATTTTGGGTAAACCCGCGGATGATGCCGATGCTGCCGCCATGTTGGCGCAGCTATCGGGCAGGGCGCATGAAGTGCTGACCGCTGTGGCCGTGGTCGATCAGGCAGGCGCTTTGCACACCGCGCTCTCGCGTAGCCTGGTGCAATTCAAATCTTTGAGTGCGGCAGAAATTGCGGCCTATGTCGCCAGTGGCGAGCCGCTAGGCAAGGCCGGCAGCTATGGCATACAGGGCAGGGCTGCGGCTTTTGTGCAGCATATGGCGGGCAGCTATACGGGCATAGTGGGTTTGCCTTTGTTTGAAACTGCCCAGCTCTTGCAGGGCGCGGGCGCATGAATACGGCATACGCCCCGCAAGCTGCCGCCCAAAAACTGGTGATAGATACCAATATCGCCTTAGATATTTTGGTATTCCAGGAGCCCAAAGTCGCGCAGCTCAAAGCCGATTTAGCCGCAGGCCGAGTGCAGTGGTTGGCCACCGCCGTGATGCGCGATGAATTGGAGCGCGTGCTGGCCTATGCACAAATTGCCCCGCGTGTGGCTTTTTATGGTTTAGATGCTGCAGCAGTGCTGGCGGCTTTTGATGCCCAAGTGCAGCTTTGCGACACTGCACCCAAAGTGGCGGTCGATTGCAAAGACGGCGATGACCAAAAATTCTTAGACTTGGCTGCGCATGAAAAAGCCCTGCTGCTTTCCAAAGACCGCCAGGTCTTGAAATGCCGCAAGCGCCTAGAAAAATGGGGCGGGCAAATCAGCGCGGTTTATCCTGTGCAGAGCTTGGTACTGGCGTAGGTGCAGGCTTGATGGGCAGTGTGACCTGCCGCACTTGGCCGCTGGTGCCGGGAAAATCGCTGAACAGGGCTTGCACCAAATAGGGCATCAGGGCAGGCACGGCCGCTTCTTGCCCCGCATATTCTGCGCTGCCCTCAAACACCGTTGCGCCCTGGGGCGTATCGCCCTTTTGTGTGTTATCGCTGATACGCAGCCCCAGCAAATACATGGCTACGGTTTGTTCATAACGGCGCTCGCCCACATACACCGGGGCAGACCAGCCAAACACCCCATCTTCCAAAAATGGGTCATGCCACACGCCGCCATGCCAATAACCGCGTGGCCAGCCGTAAGGGCGATAGCCCATGCCATAGGGATAGGCCCAGCCGGGGGCATACACGGGCTGGCTGCGTTCGACTTTCTCTAGTTTCTGGTCTAAGCGCAAATAGGCTTGGAAGCGCGGTTTCTGCCCTGCCGCTGCGGCTTGCAGGCCTTGTTTTTGCAAGGCATCGGCAATCAGTTTTTCGTAAGTCTGGCGCTCTAAATCGCCCCAGTTGGCCGATGCCGCTTGTTTCACCGTTTGCACGCTGAAACTCGCGCCCGCACTATCAGCGGGCCATTGATTGAAATTGCTCACCTGTGTTTGCAAGGTGTTGGTGCTGGCGCAGCCTGATACAAAAACAAGAGCTGCCCAGGCAGTAATGACGGCAAAAAACCGTGAAATAACGCTGAATTTTTGCATGATCAATACTCCTGTATCCGCTAACTAGGCTGGGTTTTAACGCAAATCCCTTTGTTTGTCATGCCAGCGGTGCAAAGCCATGCTGGGCGCCAGTGTCAGTTTCTAGTTTCAGCCCCTAGGGTGGTGCTGCGCGTGCAGGGTTTTCAGGCGTTCGCGCGCGATATGGGTGTAGATGGTGGTGGTGGATATATCGGCATGCCCCAGCAGCATTTGCACCGCACGCAAATCCGCGCCGTGATTGAGCAAATGCGTGGCGAAAGCGTGGCGCAGGGTGTGCGGCGAGAGCTTTTGCGTGATACCCGCTTGCAGCGCGTATTTGCGTATCAGCAGCCAAAACGCCACGCGGCTCATGGCGGCGCCGCGATTGCTGAGAAATAAATCATCGCTGCTGCCCCTGGCCAATAATTCGCTCCGCGCACGGGCGAGGTATTGCCCCAGCCAATCGGCAGCGTATTCGCCAAAAGGCACTAAGCGTTCTTTGCTGCCCTTGCCCAGGGTGCGCAGCACATGATCGCTGTGGCTGATATCAAAGACTTTCAGGTTCACCAGCTCGCTCACGCGCAGGCCTGTGGCGTAAAGCAATTCCAGCATGGCGCGGTCGCGCAAACCTAGGGTGGTGCTGGTGTCGGGTGCGTTTAATAACGCTTGTACCTGCTCCTCGCTCAGGCTGTGCGGCAGGGCGCGGCTGTGTTTGGCCGCTAGCAATTGGAGTGTGGGGTCAGCTGTGCGCAGGCGTTCGCGCACCGTCCATTGGAAAAAGCGTTTAAAGGCTGAGAGGCGGCGATTCGAGGAAGTGGCCTTGCTGCCCGCCGCCCGCGCCGCCAGATAAGCCTGTAAATCATGGCTTTGGCAGCTCAGTAAATCGACTTTGCTTTTTTCCGCCAGCCAAACCGCCAGCGCAGATATATCGCGCCGATAAGCAGCTTGGCTATTGGCGGCCAAGCCGTCTTCTAGCCATAGCGCGGTGATAAAGCGGTCTATCAGCGTTTGCGAGCTGCTCATACAAGATCAGACCTTTCTGTGCTGCAATCGCTTGCACCTCAATGCGCTTGTTCCCAGTTTTGCCCCACGCCCATTTCGGCCACTAATGGCACTTTGAAAGGCACTTTCAGCTGCAACACATCTTCCATCAGCGGCACGATGTGCTCGCGCAGCCAAGGCACTTCGGTTTCGGGCAAATCAAACACCAATTCATCGTGTACCTGCATCACCATCAAAATATCGCGCCCTGAAGCGGCCAATTTTTCGGCAATGCGGTTCATGGCCATTTTGATCAAATCCGCCGCCGTGCCCTGCATGGGGGCATTGATGGCGGTGCGCTCCGCCCCGGCGCGGCGCGGGCCATTGGGGCTGTTGATTTCGGGCAAATACAGGCGGCGGCCAAACACGGTTTCCACAAAGCCCTGGGCTTTGGCTTGGGCTTTGGTGGCCTCCATATAGGCCAGCACGCCGGGGTAGCGCGCAAAGTAACGCTCTATCCACAGCTTCGCATCGGCGGGGCTGATGCCCAGGTTTTTTGCCAAACCATAGGCGCTCATGCCGTAAATCAGGCCAAAGTTGATGACTTTGGCATAGCGGCGCTGCTCGCTGCTGACGGCCTCGGCGGATACGCCAAACACCTCAGCGGCGGTGGCGCGGTGCACATCTAGCCCCTGGGCAAAGGCCTGTATCAGCGCCTCATCACCACTCAAATGCGCCATGATGCGCAGCTCAATTTGCGAGTAGTCGCAGCTAACCAGCACGCAGCCGGCGCGCGCTACAAAAGCCTCGCGGATACGCCGGCCTTCTGCCGTGCGCACAGGAATGTTTTGCAGATTGGGATCGTTGCTGGCCAGCCGCCCCGTCACCGCCACGGCCTGGGCGTAATTGGTGTGTACACGGCCAGTTTGCGCGTTCACCAATTGCGGCAGTTTGTCGGTGTAGGTGGATTTGAGCTTGGACAGGCTGCGCCATTGCAGCAAGGTGGCAGGCAAGGGGTAGTCAAGCGCGAGTTTTTCCAGCACTTCCTCGTCGGTGCTGATCGCGCCTTTGGCAGTTTTCTTCACCGCAGGTAAACCCAAACCCTCGGGCGGCGGGTCAAACAGCACCTGCCCGATTTGTTTCGGGCTGCCCAAATTGAATTCGCGCCCACCCGCCATAGCCCAGGCGGATTTTTCCAGCTCCACTATCTTGCCGCCCAGCTCTTGGCTTTGCGCGCGCAGCGCCGCCACATCAATGGCCACGCCATTGCGCTCCATGCCCTGCAGGGTGGCGCTGGTTTGCATCTCCAATTGGTAAATGCTTTGCAGTGTAGGCTCGGCTTGTAAACGCGGCCATAAAGCCAGATGCACGCCCAAGGCGTAATCGGCATCCTCGCAAGCGTACTGGCTGACCTTTTCAATATCCACTTGATGGATACCAATTTGGTGCACACCCTTGCCGCATAGGCTTTCGTAACTCATGCCCTCGCGCCCGATATGGCGTTTGGCCAGCGATTCCAGCCCGTGCGGGCGATGCACTTCCAGCACATAGCTTTGCAGCATGACATCGTGCTGCCAGCCGCGCAGGGCAATACCGTGATTGGCCAGCACATGGGTGTCGTACTTGGTATTAGCGCCTACTTTGGCCTTGCTTGCATCCTCCAGCCAAGGCTTGAGCGTGTGCAAAACCAGCTCCAGTGGCAATTGCGCAGGCGCGCCTGGGTAATCGTGGGTCAGTGGGATGTAAGCGGCTTGGCCTACTGCTACGCTCAGGCTGATACCGACTAGGCGTGCCGCCAGTGGATCCAGGCTAGTGGTTTCGGTGTCTAGCGCAGTCAAATCTGCGTTTTGAATTTTGGCCAGCCAACTCTCTAGTTGCGCTTGGCTCAAAATGGTTTCGTATTGCGTAGCCACGGTTTGCGGCGCGGCATCTTCTGCGCCGAATGCATCATCAAACAAACCATTTTGCCCTGATGAATTTGAGGGTGTTTTTGCGCTTTCAGGCCGCACTTCCTGCCTGGGCAGCTGCGTTTTTGCGAGCAAACCTTTAAAGCCTTGCTCGGCATAAAACGCGGCCAATTCCTCGGTTTGCGGTGGCTGGCTGTGCAAATCATCCAGCGTGGGCAGGCTGGGTAAATCATTTTTCAGCAAATCATCGGCATCGGTTTTGATTTGCAGCAGCTGCGCCGCCGTTGGCAACCACGGCAGTGCAGCGCGTAAATTCTCGCCCGCTGCGCCTTTGATGGCATCGGCGTGCGCCACCAAATTGGCCAAGCTGCCGTATTCGGCCAGCCATTTGGCCGCGGTTTTTGGCCCCACTTTGTGCACGCCAGGCACATTGTCCACCGCGTCGCCCACCAAGGTTTGAAAATCCAGCATCAGGGCGGGCGGCACGCCAAACTCGGCTTCCACGCCGGCGGCATCGCGCCGCTTGCCATTCATGGTGTCTATCAAAATCACGCGCTCATTCACCAATTGCGCCAAATCTTTATCGCCGCTGCTGATGATGGTCTCCAGCCCCTGCTCATAGCCTATGCGCGCCAGTGTGCCCAGCACATCGTCGGCTTCAATGCCACCGACCACCAGCACCTTCCAGCCCAGCAATGCCACCACGCGGTGTATGGGCGCGATTTGCAGGCGCAAATCATCGGGCATGGGGCTGCGATTGGCTTTGTATTCAGGGTAAATAGTGTCGCGAAAAGTCGGCCCACTGGCATCAAACACCACGGCGCGGTGGCTGGCTGGGGTTTGCTTTTCCAGCGCCAGCAGCATATTCACCATGCCACGCACCGCACCCGTAGGCGCACTGGCGCGATCGCGCGGATCAGCGCGCAAATCGGGCATGGCGTGAAAAGCGCGATACAAATAGCTGGAACCATCAACCAGCAGCAAGGTGTTGTGGCCAGGCGCAGCTTCGGCGGGGGTGAATAAATCGTTCATAGGGCAACATTGTCGCTGCTGCTGGCTGACCATGCGAAAATCTCCGCCATGACGACGAATACTTCACCCAAAGATTTGATGCAGGCCATGGGGCAGCGCGCGCGCGCGGCCTCTGGCCTGATGGCTAAAGCCAGCCCTGCGGCCAAGGCCAAGGCCTTGAAAACCTTGGCCGCCCTGTTGCGCCAGCAAACCCCTGCGCTGCAACCGGCGAACGAGCAGGATTTGGCCGCTGCCCGCGCCGCAGGTTTGGCTGAACCTATGGTCGATAGGCTCAAACTCAGCGCAGCAGTGCTGGAAACTTGTGCTGAAGGCTGCGAACAACTGGCCGCCATGCCCGACATCATTGGCGATATCGTGGGTATGCAGCAGCAGCCCAGCGGCATCCGCGTGGGGCAAATGCGTGTGCCCATAGGCGTGTTCGGCATGATTTACGAAAGCCGCCCGAATGTGACGATAGAAGCGGCCAGCCTGTCTATCAAATCGGGCAATGCCTGCATTTTGCGTGGCGGCTCTGAGGCGATTCACTCCAACCAGGCTTTGGCGCAACTGGTGCAGCAGGCTTTGCTAGAAGCGGGCTTGCCCGCAGACGCAGTGCAATTGGTGCCATCCACCGATCGCGCTTGCGTGGGCGAGCTGATTGCTATGCCCGCTTTTGTGGATGTCATCATCCCGCGCGGCGGCAAGGGGCTGATCGAACGCATCAGCCTTGAAGCCAAAGTGCCCGTGATCAAGCATTTAGACGGCAATTGCCATACTTTTGTGGATGAAAGTGCTGATTTAGCCATGGCTGTGCGTGTGACGGATAACGCCAAAACGCAAAAATACAGCCCCTGCAACGCGACCGAAAGCCTATTGGTACACAGCGCCATTGCGCCTGCGTTTTTGCCGCAAATTGGCAGGATTTTTGCGACAAAAGGCGTAGAGATGCGCTGTGATGCAGGCAGCAAAGCCATTTTGCAAGCAGCTTTGCCTGCGGATAAACAGGCTTTGCTGCAAGACGCCACCGAAGCCGACTGGAGCGCAGAATACCTAGCGCCCATCATCAGCATCAAATTGGTCGATGGCGTGGAAGCCGCCATTGCCCACATCAATCGCTACAGCAGCGGCCATACCGAGGCGATTTTGACCAATAACCACGCGCACGCGCAGCAGTTTTTGCGCGAAGTCGATTCCGCCAGCGTGATGGTGAACGCCAGCACGCGCTTTGCCGTTGGCTTTGAATATGGTTTGGGCGCAGAAATCGGTATTTCCACCGATAAATTCCA
>CAZSPW010000008.1:0-31637 GCA_964608575.1 uncultured Burkholderiaceae bacterium
TGGCGCTGACTTCTTCCAGCGCGTCTTGCGCGCCCTCAAGCGCATCGGCCGAATATTCCACATCGCCGTCGAACAAACGCAGCAGCACTTCACGCGAATCTTCAATCAAACCCGGCATACGGCGCGCGCGCAGACGCAGCAGGCGAAAAGCGGGAATGTCCTCTTCGTGTATAGAAAACAGTACGCCTTTGCTGCGCAAATCGTCGTTGACCAAATTCAAAATAAAGGCGGCGCGCACGCTGCGCGGCTCGTCTTCGCCGACATCGGCCAGAAAGTCTGAGCGGATATGCAGCTCGCCATTGTCTTCCTCAAAAAAACGCGCCGATTCTTCGATGTCGTCGTCGATGGCGTCTTCAGGAATTTGCAAGCCGTAGTATTGGCGCACCCAGCGGCGCTCTTCGGGCGTGGGGTCGTCCAAATCCACCCAGATAGGGCGGTATTGCGAGAGTTCTTCGAGGGAATCGATTTCTTCCTGCACCAAGCGACCATTGGAGAGGGTAAAGATATTGAGCATGGCAGGGCTGCTCCCTTGCAAAATGGGGCGAACGGGCGGGGGAAGGTTTTTAATGCTGTTTTTTGGCTTCCTAGCCCGTAAAACCTGCCTGAGCAGCTATGGTTTTAGAAGGACTGGAAGCGAGCAACTCGGATAGGGTTCCATGGCGATCTCGCTAAAGGCTGACGATACAAAGCTTGGGATTGTACTGACTTTAGGCCTGCGCCCAAGAAGCCTTGCACGGCCAAGAGCCGCTAAACAAACTGCCCCAGCAAGCCCTGAGCCACATGCCGCGCCCAAGCGGCAATACTCAAAGAAGGCGGGCTGCCCAAGGCCGCAGGCAAAGCACTGGCATCGGCCACATACAGCCCTGGGTTTTGGTGCACCTGTCCCCAGCCATCGACCACGCTGCTGGCGGCATCGCTGCCCACCCGCGCACCGCCCAGCGGATGCACGGTGGTCACGGTTGAAGATGAAAATAAACGCTGCCCTGACAAAGCGCCTAGGCGCTCTAAATGCGCATCGATGCGGGCAAACACCGGGTTGGCATCGCGCTGGTAGTGCAGGCGCAAGCGCCCGTTTTGCCATTGCAATTGCCCATTGGCAGCATCTATACCCATGGCCGAGATAA
This sequence comes from uncultured Burkholderiaceae bacterium, assembly GCA_964608575.1. Classification (GTDB taxonomy): domain Bacteria; phylum Pseudomonadota; class Gammaproteobacteria; order Burkholderiales; family Burkholderiaceae_C; genus JAMIFN01. The sequence goes on from CAZSPW010000008.1 coordinate 1,125, forward strand.
ACAAATCGCGGTCTAAATAGCGCTTGAGCGCCCCCATGATGGGCACGGCGCCTAGGCCGCTCAAACCCGTTTGCAAAAACACGGGGCCTAAAGAGTCATCTTGATGCGCAAAGATGCGCTGATACATGCCGTGTTGGCTATGCGCAGCGCCTGGGGTGCGCACAGGAAAATAGGCCATGCTGTCGCCATTGCTGGCAAAGCCCTGCCCCAAAGCGGGCATAGAGGCCAGCCCGCCTGCGGCTTGGCTGCGCATGAGCACCCAACAGGTATTCAATGCGCCAGCAGCCAATATCACCCGTTTAGCCCAACGCTGCTCTAGGGTTTTGCCTTGGCGTACATGCAGGCAAAAGCTGCCATCGCTTTGCTTGACGATGCGCTCTAGCGTGGTTTGCGCCTCCACCACCAGCCCCCTAGCCATGGCGGGCAAGATGCAAGTTGCATCGAGCGTGGTTTTCCCGCCGTCTGGCGAGCCAAACATACCTTCGCGCTGAAAATCGGCCTCGCGGCGCAACAAGCCCTGCATTTGGCGCTCTTGCGGGGCCGCTGATGCCGCCAATAAATAACCCCAATGCGGCTCTTGCTCAGGCGCTAAGGGGCGAAATGGGCTGCTGGGGTCTTGTTCCCAAGCCTGAACAGGCTGACCTTGGCGCAAGGGGTGGGCGGCATCGGGCGCGGGCGCTGATTGAAACAGCGCCAGCATGGCATCGTAGTGCGGCGCCATGGCGCTGCTGCTGAGTGCGGCATGGTGGCCATCCCAATAATCGGCACGCAAAGGCCGAGCATGCAAGCCACCATAAGCATGGCTGCCACCCCCGACCCCACTGGCACACACGGCGCGTATGCCTTTATCGGCAAACACCTCTAACAGGCCGTGGCGATGCAGCGACAAGCCTTGGGCGGGCAAAAAAGGGTGGTGCAGACGCAAGCACCCATGGCTAAAAAAATGCCGCCCTTGCGGCAGTGGCGCCAATTGCTCAGCAGGCAGTAGCCCTTGCGCCACGGCGCTACGCATGGGCAAAGTGTTGCGCCAAGGGCCGCGTTCGAGCAGGCGCACCTGCCAACCCGCTAGGCTGAGTTCATACGCAGCAACCGCGCCCCCGAAACCACTGCCGACGATGCACACATCGTCCATCGCTGCGGCCATATCAGGCTTGATCCCAAGGGTAAAGCAGCAAGGTATAAATGCTCAAAGCCAAATACATCAGCGCAATAACCCAGCCAGCCAAAGGCGGCGCGGCTTGCGTCCACAAATGAGCGCACAGCACCAAAAAGGCCGCGCCTTTATAAATGCCCATAAACAGCCATAAATCGGCATGCGCTTGGGGCTTACGCGCCCCCAACGCAGCCAAGCACCCCACAGCCATCAGTACGCAAGCGTAAAGCAAAGCCAGCACGGCGTCTTGCCCCACATCTAAGCCCAAAGCGCCCCAAAACCTGCGCGGCCAAAGCGCAGCCAGCAAGCCTAAACCCAGCGCGGGTATAGCCACCACCGGAAAACTGTGGCGCATCAACCATATGCGCCGTGGAGTAAGAGCCTGAGCCATAACAACCTTTGATTTATCAAACCGCACGGATTGTGCCCAGCGCCACGCCCCCATGTCGAGTTGCGCCAGCCAAAATACCGTCGCGCCCGCCTGTGTATGTTGCTATTAGGCTGAGAAAGCCAGTCGCACTAATTGCGCAAGCCCCCATTACGCCGCTGCGGGTCGGGGCCGCCGCTGGCGCTTTTCACGGCCATGGTGCTGGGCACAAACACCACCGTGAACAGCATTTCATCCACATTATTCGGCGCTAAATACTTGTATTGCCAATGCACTTCGTTTTGCAGGGTGTAGGGGAATTGCTTGGCGGGCTTGCCTAGGCGTTTGCGCACTGCTTCCATAGGTGTGCCTGGCACGATGCTGGCGAAATTGCGCTCGTTGAGCACCTGCTCGGTGCGCAGCAGCTTGCCATCAGCACCCAACACCACTTGCCAGTTGCGCCGGCCTGCGGGCTGGCGGTTGTATTCCAGCCGCACTTCGCCGTTTTCGCCATCCCACACCGCTTCGGGCTGCCCCCATTTGGCCTCAACCTCGGCACGGCCATCTGATCCCGGCGTCAACTCGGCCTGCCTTTGCTGATCGCAGGCGGTCAACTGCATCAGCGCGAGCAGCGCACCCAGACTCCACGCCCACAGGCGGTAACTTTGCACAAGCTTCACTTTCTTCTGTCCTTTCTGCCCTGCTGGGCACATATAGGCGGCAAGATGCAGGCATTAGAATAGCCGATGGATTGCGCCTGCTATAAGGCGCCGCAACGGGCCCCACCCCAACAGAATATGAGATTTTTCCCATGTCTTTTTTGACCGCATTGGCGCGCGTTTTTCAGCGCCCAGCTTACACCTCTGACCTCACGGCTTTTGTCAACACGCTCAAGCAGCAAGACCCTAGCCTAGAAGCGCGCCAAAGCGCAGGGCGCGCCATTCAGTGGAATGGCAAAGCCGACCGCCACACCCAAGCCGAGATGAATGCTGGCCGCGTGGCGCAACAAGCCTACCCTTACCAAACCAAAGGCCGCTAAAGCCTTGGGCGCTCAGCACTTGGCTTGCCGCTTGGTTTTTATCTTTTTCCCTCTCTTTTCCCTATTTCCTTCATGAAAAAACTGATCACCACCCTCACCCTCTCCGCTTTGGCCGCATCGGCTTGGGCGCAAGCCGCACCCGCACCTGCGGCATCGGGCACAGGTTCTATTTTTTCCAGCTTGATGTTCCCCTTGGTGCTGTTTGGCGCCTTGTTCTTTTTGATGATTTGGCCGCAAATGCGCCAACAGAAAAAAGCCCAAAAAGAGCGCGATGCCATGATGGCCGCCTTGGCCAAGGGCGATGAAATCGTGACCACAGGCGGCATGCTGGGCAAAGTCAGCAAACTGGGCGAAAACTATGTTTCTATTGAAGTGGCCAGCGGCACCGAAGTGCAAATCCAGCGCGCAGCTATTAGCCAAGTCCTCCCCAAAGGCACGATGAAGTAAGCCGCTCACTCACATGCTCAGCCGCAGTATTCTGCGGCTTCCTTATTTTTTACACCACGCTCGCTTATGAACCGCTATCCGCTGTGGAAATACCTCATCATCGCCGCCGTGTTTGTCTGGGCTACGCTCTACACCCTGCCCAATTTCTTTGGCGAAGCGCCAGCGGTGCAAGTCTCCAGCGCCAAAACGGTGGTGAAAATTACGGCCGAGACAGAAAAAACTGTGGCCGAGGCGCTCAAGGCTGCCAATTTACAACCTGAGCTGCTGCTGCGCGATGCCAATTCCTTGCGCGCTCGCTTTAGCGATGTGGAGGCGCAAGCTAAAGCCAGCGACATCATTAAAAAGACCCTGAACCCCGACCCTAGCGACGAGGGCTATACGGTTTCCCTGAACTTGACTCCACGCACACCCAAATGGTTGATGGATATTCACGCCCTGCCCATGTATCTGGGGCTGGATTTGCGCGGCGGGATTCATCTGATGATGCAAGTGGATGTGCAAGCTGCGGTAACGCAAAAAGCCGATGCCCGCGTAGGCGAGCTGCGCCGTTTCCTGCGTGAAAAAGACCTGCGCCCTAGCAGCGTCAGCCTCAAAGGTAGGGATATCACGCTGGAATTTGCCGATAGCACTCGCGCCAAAGCCGCTGCGGCGGCGCTGAAACTCCAATTTCAAGAGCAAACCTTTACGCTTGAGCCCACTGCCAGCGATGGCTCGGCGGTATTGTTAGCCAGCTATACGCCTGAGGCTATCTTGAAAATTCAAGAAAACGCACTCAAGCAAAACATCAACACCCTGCACAATCGTGTCAATGAACTCGGCGTGGCCGAGCCTGTGATTCAGCAGCAAGGCCTAGACCGTATCGTGGTGCAACTGGCGGGTGTGCAAGATATGGCGCGGGTGCAACAGATCATCGGTCGTATCGCTACTTTGCAAACGCGCATGGTGGATGAATCCATCGAAGGGCGTGCGGCAGAGTTTGGCCAAGCCTCTGTGCCGCTAGGGTCTGAGCGTTTTTTGGATTCAGACAAGCGTCCAGTTATCGTCAAGCGCGATGTGGTGTTCACGGGAGACAATCTGACCGATGCTTGGGTTGATCAAGACAATAATGGACAACCTGCAGTCGGCGTTTCGCTCGACAGTGCCGGTGCTGCCGCTTTCCGCCAAGTGACGGGCGAGAACATTGGCAAACGCATGGCGATTTTGCTATTTGAAAAAGGCAAGGGCGAGGTGATTACCGCGCCCGTGATTCAGGCGCGCCTGGGCGATCGTTTCGTTATCACTGGCCGCATGAGTACACAAGAGGCGGCAGACACGGCTTTGCTGCTGCGCGCGGGCTCGCTAGCCGCCCCGATGGAGATCATCGAAGAGCGCACCATAGGCCCGAGCCTAGGTGCACAGAATGTGAAAGCAGGCTTTAATAGCGTGCTGTGGGGCTTTGTTGCCGTAGCTGCTTTTATGTGTATTTACTACGCCGTATTCGGGATGTTCTCAGCCGTAGCCTTGGCTTTTAACTTGCTGATGCTGGTGGCTGCTTTATCGATGATGCAGGCTACGCTCACCCTGCCAGGTATGGCTGCGATGGCATTGGTATTGGGTATGGCGATTGATGCCAATGTACTGGTGAATGAGCGCATACGCGAAGAGTTGCGCGAAGGGGCTTCGCCGCAAAAAGCGATCACTGCTGGTTATGAAAACGCTTGGGCAACTATTTTCGATTCCAATGTCACCTCTTTTATTGCTGGCGCGGCGCTATTGGCTTTTGGTACAGGGCCCGTGCGTGGTTTTGCCGTGGTGCATTGCCTGGGGATTTTGACCTCCATTTTCTCTTCGGTCTTCTTCTCGCGCGGCTTGGTCAACTGGTGGTATGGCGGCAAGAAAAAACTGCAAAGCCTTGCTATAGGTACGGTTTGGCGCCCTGAAGGGGCGGATAAAAAAAGCGCAGCCGCCGATGGGGGCGATGATGGCCATATCGATACCGATGGCACACCATCTTTGCACAAAGCCTAAGCTATTGAAAATAAAGAATAAAGGAAGCGCACACCATGGAATTTTTCCGCATCCATAAAGACATTCCCTTCATGCGCCATGCGCTGGTGTTCAATGTTATTTCTTTCGCCACTTTCGCCTTAGCGCTGTTTTTTATCTTCACTAAGGGCTTGCACTTGTCGGTGGAATTTACAGGCGGCACGCTGATTGAAACGAGCTATCCCAAGACCGCTAACTTGGAACAAATTCGCGGCACGGTGAGTAAGCTCGGTTATACCGATGTGCAGGTACAAAATTTTGGCTCCAGCCGCGATGTGTTGATCCGCTTGCCGGCACGCAAAGGGGAAAACGCGCAAAAGCAAACCGAACAATTGTTTGCTGCGCTGTGCAGCAATGAAGCAGGGCAAGTGCAAACCCTAGCCGCAGAAGGGCGCACCAGTATCGCCTGCTTGAAAAACGGCGCCCATGTACTGGATTTGAAGCGAAATGAGTTTGTAGGCCCCTCGGTAGGCAGTGAGCTGTACGGTAACGGCATCAAAGCCTTGCTCTTCGTGATCGCTGGTATCAGCATCTATTTGGCTTTCCGATTCGAGTGGAAATTTGCGGTCGCGGCCATCATCGCTAACTTGCATGATGTCATCATTATTCTGGGCTTCTTTGCTTTTTTTCAGTGGGAGTTTTCGCTGGCGGTACTCGCCGGTGTGTTAGCGGTACTAGGTTATTCGGTGAATGAGTCTGTCATTATTTTTGACCGTATCCGTGAGGCCTTTAGGCGCTTTCGCAAGCTCAACACGGAAGAAGTCATCAACCACGCCATCACAGCCAATATCAGTCGCACTATCATCACCCACGGTTCTACGCAAATGATGGTGTTGGCGATGCTGTTTTTTGGTGGCCCATCACTGCATTACTTTGCGATGGCGCTGACCATTGGGATTTTGTTCGGTATTTACTCGTCGGTATTCGTGGCGGCGGCGATTGTGATGTGGCTCGGTGCTGAGCGCGAGGACTTGGTCAAGCTTGCCCCCCCCAAAGAGGGGGAGGGTACAGAGGCATTTGACGGCGCAGTCGTGTAAAAAATGCTGCATCTTGTAGGGAAGGTGCAGTTTTTTACTCTCTTGCTTTGCAGAATTAGGGCTTCATAGGCAAACTCGGTACCATCCATGGCTCTTTGACACATTTTTCGTCTGACCGCGTGAACGCACCGATTTCCAGTACCCCTGACCCTAGTGCCTTGGCTAGCCAAGCGCGAGAGTTATTTGCTGCTCGTGTGGCAGAGCAGATTCAGGCCTTAACACAAGTTTTGCCTGAGCACTTGTCTGCCTTGCTTGATGAAACGCGGGATCCGCGCGAGATGCAAAAACGGCGCGATGCTTGGATCGCTTTTCCTAAGCTTGGTGCAGCTTGGGTTGCGCAGGTGATGCAAGATTGGCTCGCGCAGACGCAGAGAACGGGCAATACTTTATCGAGCAATCTAGGCAGTTTGGACGGTTTAAGCCTGCTAGAAGATGATACGGTCGAGAACAAAATCTTAGCCTCACGCATGGCGCTGCGTTTGCTCGATAAAGTCAGCTGGGAGCTGAACGATTTAACCGTTCGCATGAAGGCGTTAGAAGGGATTGAGGAGCTGAGCAAAAAAGATGTGCTCCGGCCTGAATCTTTGGCGACAGCCTTGATTGAAGCTTGGCAAACCGTGGGTATGCAGCGCGATCTTTGGCCTTTAGTTCAAGATAAAGTCTTGGAAGTTCTGACGGCGCAATTGCCTGCTGTGTACCAAGAGGTTAATGCGCTACTCATCGGTCACAATGTTATGCGCGAGATAGATCTGCGCAATATGGTCAAGCGCACGCCTAATGGCGGTGGTCATAGCGTGCTGCCATCTGCAGACAGCCAGATGCCAAGCGATAGCATGCCAATGGAGCACTCTCATCCTGGCGCTATGCACAGCAACCCTGGTGCTATTGGGCGCAGCAGCGGCTATCTACCGCCTCATGCAGCCGCAGCTACGACTGCTGCGCCCAGCTCCGCTTACTCTGCTTATTTTCAATCTAGTGCTGCCTCGGTCGCAGGCGCAATGCCCGCCGCCCGCACCTCGGGCAGTACCCTCATTGAGCCTAGCCCACCGCCCATGATGCCTGGTGCGCCAGCGCCGCGCCATTTTGGTTTTAGTCTGCAAGCCATACGCCACCATGCAGAGAATGTGGTGGGCGGAATCAGGCGTGTCTTGACCCAGCGCGTGGGTATGCCTAGCTTTGAGCGTGCGGCAGAGGCTAACCCCCAGCTGATGGAAGACTTGGCGCCTGCGGGGCCCAGCTCGCCCCCTCATGCGCAAGCGGCTTTGATAGAGGCCGTACCGTATGCGCTTGCGCCTGTTGGTGGCTATTCCGCCGTACACGTGCAAAAAGCGCAAGAAGCGCTGCGTCAACACTCAAACGAGTTGAAAAAAATGACCGATGAAAAGGCCGAAAAGGCCATCATCGAGCTGGTGGCGTTGATCTTTCAAAACATCATCAATGAAGAGCGCATCGCTCCCAGTATCCGTATTTGGATTGCGCGCTTGCAAATGCCTGTGCTGCGCCTCGCACTGGAAGAGCCAGAGTTTTTTGAAACCTTAGATCATCCAGCCCGCAAGTTATTAGATCACTTAGGCTCTTGCGTTTTAGGCTTTACCGGCGACACCCCGAATATGGAGATGGAGCAAGAGGTCAAACGCATAGTTCAAGTCATTGAGCAGTACCCAGAGACGGGTAAGCGCGTGTTTGAGCTGGTTTATGCTGAGTTCAAAAAATTCCTTGAAAAGCACTTAGTCAATCAGTCCGATGCCGCCACGCGCATGGTATCGTTAGCCAGCCAGGTGGAAGAGAAAGAGGCTTTGGTCATCAAATACACCATCGAGATGCGCGACCAATTGGCCAAGCTTTCTTTGCGTGAGGAAGTGCGCGATTTTTTATTTCATACTTGGGCGCAGGTGCTGGCAGTATCTACGATCAAATTTGGTGCGCAGGCAGCGCAAACTTTGGCCTATAAACAATTTACCCCAGATTTGATTTGGGCAGCTGGAGCCAAACCCAGCCGCGTTGAGAGGCAAAAAGCGATTGCTGATGTGCCTGGGATTATGGCGACTTTGCGTTTGGGCATGCAACTCATTAGCTGTTCAGATGAAGAGCAAAAGGCCATTATCAACAGCATCAATACAGTACTGACCGATGCCTTTATGTCAAAGACCGAACCGATAGATCAAGAGGTTTTGTCGGTTTTGTCTGAGCGCCTAGCGAATTTAGAAGATTATGTTACCGATGAGGATCTAGGGCGTGACCTGCCATTAGATGCAGAAAGTATTGAAATGGCCTTGGGTATAGATACCTCTGGCCTGAACTTGATTACGGGTGTAGGCAGCCCCGAGGTGGATCAGCAAATTTATGCGTGGATGCAGTCGCTGCTGCTCGGGTCTTGGCACCGCTTAGACCACGATGGCCATATTGATCGTGTGCAATTTTGCTGGCGTTCAGCGCAGGGGCAGCTATACCTGTTTGTCTCTGGTGATGGCAATGCTTATTTATTCCAACGCAGGGGTTTAGCGGCTTATTTGAATGCGGCGCTGTTGTTGCCCGCTGAAGAAGAGGCGATTACCGTGATTGCAACGCGCGAAGCGTTAAGCAAAATTGAGGCTAATCCTGGGCGTATGCTCAATTGATTTTTCAATTTATTTCCTAATAGAATTTCATCGTTTTAGCTTGGCTGGATTGCCTGGGCAGCTTCTTTTTTAGTAGTGACTACCGATTCTCTTTTAGTTGGTGAGAAGGTCTGCATCGTATATAGCGATGCAGATTTACTAATTGCATGTAAACCCACGGGGCTGCTTTCTGTTCCTGGGCGCTTGCCTGAGAACCAAGATAACCTTACGGGGCGTTTGCAGACACTCTACCCTGATGCCTTGAATGTGCATCGCCTAGACCAAGTCACCAGCGGCTTGATGGTCTATGCCCGCAATAAAATGGCACAGGCTGTGCTCAGCCGCCAATTTGCTCAACGCCAAATTGGTAAACGCTACATCGCTTTGGTGCAAGGCCTGGTAGCACAAGACGCAGGCGAGGTCAGATTGCCTTTGATTTGTGACTGGCCACGCCGCCCCAGGCAAATCGTGCACTATGAATTGGGTAAGGCGGCGCACACGCGTTGGCGCGTCTTGGAGCGCGACCAGGAGCAACAGCACAGCCGTCTGGAACTGGAGCCTGTGACAGGGCGCTCACACCAATTGCGTGTGCATATGGCAGAAATTGGACACCCTATTGTGGGTGATGATTTTTATGGTGCCGCACCTGCGGCGCGTGTCATGCTGCACGCGGCAGAACTGCGTTTACAGCATCCCAGTACGGGGCAGTGGATGCAGTGGCAAAACACTCCCAATTTTTAGACATTTTTGGTATTTAAGGCCGCCAAATCTGCCTGGATAGCTCCTTAATGCATAGCAAAACGCCAGCTTCAAGCTGGCGTTTGATCTGGGTAAGGTGGGTCTTATGCGCCAGCGCCTTCTTCTAAATAATAGTGGCGAATCGGTTTTAAGTCTTTATCCAGCTCGTACACCAAAGGCGTGCCGTTAGGGATATTCACGCCCACGATATCGGTGTCAGAAACATTGTCTAGGTGCTTAACCAAAGCGCGGATGGAGTTGCCGTGTGCGGCAATGACGATGCGTTTACCTGCTTTGAGCGCAGGTGCAAAAGACTCATTCCACACGGGCAGTACCCTCTCTACCGTGTCTTTCAAACATTCTGTGCGTGGAATTTCTGTGGGTTTGAGCTTGGCGTAGCGCACATCGCCGCCTTCCCAACGCGCATCACCTTCCTCCAATGCCGGTGGCGGAGTGTCGTAACTGCGGCGCCAAACCAGCACTTGCTCGTCACCATATTGCGCCGCCATGTCGGCTTTGTTCAGGCCTTGCAAGCCACCGTAATGGCGCTCGTTTAAACGCCAAGTTTTGACCACAGGGATCCAAGTGCGATCCATTTCATCCAATACATGCCAGAGCGTGCGCCCGGCGCGTTTGAGTACGCTGGTGTAGGCGATGTCAAAATCAAAGCCGGCTGCTTTGAGGGCGCGGCCGGCGCTTTTGGCTTGCTCTACTCCCGTCTCCGTCAGGTCTATATCAGTCCAACCTGTGAAACGGTTTTCCAAATTCCATTGTGATTCGCCGTGGCGTATGAGGACGAGTTTGTACATAAGTTTTGCGAAAGCGCAGCGTGCGCTATGTTCCTAAAAAAATGAAAAGCTACAATGCGAGCTTGCTATTGTAAAAGCTCAAACTCTGCTGCTTTGTGCAGCCTCTTATGTATGAAATTCTTGCTGGATAACTGGATTCTTTTCGCCATCGCCATAGCTTCTGGCGCCATGCTGTTCATTCCAGGCTTGCGTGGCCGTGCCACTGCCTCGGGCATCAGCCCTAGCGCCGCCGTGACCCTGATCAACCGCGAAAAAGCCCAAATCGTCGATGTGTGCGACAAGGCCGAATACGACGCTGGACACTTGCCTAATGCCAAGCATATTCCCTTAGCTGAGCTGGAAACCAAGTTGCCTGCCAGCGTGAAAAACAAAACTATTCCCTTGGTTTTGGTGTGCGCCAGCGGTATGCGCTCAGCCAAAGCCCAAGCCATAGCGCAAAAACTGGGCTATGACAAAGCCGTTAGCCTGCAAGGGGGCACCGCAGCGTGGAAAGCGGCGAATTACCCAGTTGAAAAAAACTAAGGCAGCTCTTTTTGCCCTTGTTCACGCAGCCTGCGCCAAGGCTGCCACCACTGAAACCACAGATAAAGCAGCAGCAGGCTCAAACCCAAACCTGCCCATTGAAAGGCATAGCCCTGGTGTTTGGCTATGCCCAGAGGTGGAGCGTCCCAGTTGCGGCCTAAACCATCGTTTTGGCCTACATTGGTTTCACGCACAGTAAAAGGCAAAACCCGCCCTGGCGCTGCTATCTGCATGGCCGCAGGCCAATCTATATTCAGGCGCAAAGCAGCCCCCGTAGTGGTGCGTTCCGTTTTTTCCTCGCCCAAACTGGGCAAGGCACTGGGCTGCCCTTGCAATTGGCCTTGCAATAGCACTACACCACTAGGCGTGGTCAAAGGCGCGACGGCATTGCGTGCCCGCATATCGCGCAGCACCCAACCGCGTAAGACCCAAAGCACCGCTTGGCTGCCCTGCAAGGCAAAAGGCTGATAAATCCAAAATCCTGTCTTGCCCTGCATCTGGCGGTTTTCTAAATACACCGCGTACTGCTGTGGCAGCCACTGCCCCTGCAGGCGCACAGGCTGATACAACCATGCTGCAGTGGGCAAACCCTGAGCCAGCTGGCGCACTTCCGCCACCACTGGGGCTGGGCTGGGCTGCTGCACTGCAGTTTTTTGCAAGAGCTGGGCATTGCCCCAAGGATGCAAGCCCTGCACTTGCAGCAATTGGGTTTGCAGTTGCTGTTTTTGACTGGCGCGGCGTAGCTGCCATGCACACAGCTGGATGGCCAGCACTACCAGAGCCAGAGTGATGAGTGTGATAATCCAAAAATCTTTACGCCCTGCACGATCGCTCAGCAAGGTGGTAATAGGTGGCAGAGACGATTTTTTCACAGGGACGGGCTTTCCATGCAATGGTTTTTACTTCTGGCGCTATTGTCGGTCTTTGCAGCTTTGGCCACTGCGGCCTATTTTTTGCTGGGCAAGCCACCGGGGCAGCCCAACACCGATAGCGAGGACGATGCCGCCAAAGCAGAACGCGCCAAAAATATGGCACACGCCTTGGCTTGGCGCGTGGCGCTGTCTCTCACCCTGGTGCTATTCTTGCTTATTGCCTATGCCTTGGGTTGGATACAGCCACATGCTGGATTTATATCTCGTTAAGGGTTCGGCAATGCATGCTGATGCATATTAAGCTGGCCACGACTGCAGCATAGAAGTATTTTCGGCATTTAGGCTTGCAGGTATCAGTGTGGTGGGTCTGGGATCGGGCATTTCATCGGGGTAATCGCGGCTGAAATGCAGGCCACGGCTTTCATGCCGCGCTTGGGCGCTGCGCACAATCAGATCTGCTACTTCCACTAGATTGCGTAGCTCTAGCAAATCGCGGGTGACATGGAAGTGGGCATAAAACTCGGCAATTTCTGCCCGTAAGAGGGCGATGCGGTGTGCGGCTCGTTCTAGGCGTTTGTTGGTGCGAACGATACCGACATAGTTCCACATAAAGTGGCGCAGTTCGGCCCAGTTGTGGGTAATCACTACCAGTTCATCAGCATTGGTAACGCGGCTGTCATCCCAGGCTTTGATGGTGGGCGGTTGCGGGTGGTTTTTAGCTTGGATATCCGCCGCGGCCGCAGTGGCAAATACGATACATTCCACTAGTGAATTGCTGGCTAGACGATTGGCACCGTGTAAGCCTGTGTAAGTAGCTTCACCTACGGCATATAGCCCTGCAATATCTGTGCGCCCTACTAAATCGGTGTGGATACCGCCGCAGGTGTAGTGTGCAGCAGGCACTACGGGGATGGGATCGCGCGTGATGTCTATACCCAGCCCGAGCAGGCGCTTATAGATATTTGGGAAGTGCGCTTTGACGAAATCTGCAGGCTGATGGCTAATGTCTAGGTGTACGCATTCCAAGCCATGCTTTTTCATCTCAAAGTCGATAGCACGGGCGACAATGTCGCGCGGAGCGAGTTCGCCCCGTTGATCATGCTCAAACATAAAGCGCTCGCCAGTATTGGGTAACTTTAGGTGACCACCTTCGCCGCGCACAGCCTCAGTAATGAGAAAAGAATTTTCTTGCGGGTGATATAGGCAAGTGGGATGAAATTGGATGAATTCCATATTGGTGACGCGGCAGCCTGCACGCCAAGCGGCAGCTATGCCATCACCAGTGGCGGTGTCAGGGTTGGTGGTGTAGCGGTATACCTTACCAGCCCCTCCTGTGCATAGCAGGGTAAAGCCTGCTGTATAAGTGTGCACCTCTTCACCATCTACATCGAGGACATAAGCCCCCCAACAGCGGTTTTTTCCTGTTTGTGGATCGGTCTGAGTAATTACATCGACCAACATATGGTTTTCTAGTAAGGTGATGTTGGGCTCGCTCTTGACCTTAGCCAGCAGGGTTTGCTGTACTGCCCACCCTGTAGCATCGTCCACATGGACAATGCGGCGGTGGCTATGGCCACCTTCACGGGTGAGGTGCAATTGCCCGTTTTCTTCGGTGAAAGGCACGCCTAGCGCCACCAACCAATCAATCGCCTTGGGAGCGCCCTCAACTACAGCGCGGGTGGCTGCTAAGTCGTTCAGTTCTGCGCCCGCGTCCACAGTGTCGGCAATATGCGATTCAAAGCTATCGCCTATATCGCGCACGCCCGCAATGCCTCCTTGTGCCCAGCTTGATGAGCCATCAGTCATAGCGCGCTTAGTGAGGATAATCACGCGATGCGTGGGGGCCAGACGCAAAGCGGCCGTGAGTCCAGCTAAGCCTGAACCTATGATGAGGACATCGGTATAAATATCAGCCATAAAACGGCTCAAAGTAAGGGCGGAATAAGCCGCTTATTGTAGAGAAATGTTGGCGTCAAATAGATAAAAAGCCCAGCGCATTCGCTCTGGGCTTTTCCATTTTGGTGTTACGGCCGGCTATTGCTTATGGTTTATGGCTGCGAGTGGTTTTTTCTTTTTGAGCTAAGGCTTTGATGACCTGCCAAGCATAAGTTAGCGCGCCTATCATAAAGACGACATCGCCAAAGGTGCGGAACCAGCGCAGATCCACCATATGCTCTTGTTGCAAGAGTTCCGCACTGCGGGCATACCACATACCTTCAGCAATGCTGGCGTGGAACTGGAACAAGCCTATGGGTAGCAGACTAGTGAACATCATTAAGCCTAAGCCGATATTCATCCCCCAGAAGGCGGTTTTCATCTGGCCTTCGTTCCATTCGAAATGGGGCCGTAGATAGCGCACGATAAGCAGCACAAAGCCTAAAGACAGGAAACCATATACGCCAAATAATGCGCCATGTGCGTGTACGGCAGTCATGTTCAAACCTTGTAGGTAGTAAAGCGAAATGGGCGGGTTGATAAAGAAACCAAATACCCCTGCACCGAGCATATTCCAGAAAGACACGGCAGTGAAAAATAGAACTGGCCATTTGAGTTGGCGCATCCAGCTTGTCTTATTGCTTTGGTTCCAGTTTTCAAACGCTTCGTAGCCCATCAAAATCAGGGGCACAACTTCCAGTGCGCTAAAACAAGCACCAATGGCCATCACTGGCGTAGTGGTACCAGAGAAGTAGAGGTGGTGGAATGTTCCAGGCACACCGCCTACCATGAAGATCGAGGCTGACATCAGCGCTGCTGTGGTGCCTGTGCGTAGGGATACTAAGCCCAAGGTGACAAACAGGAAGGCCAAAGCCGTGGTAGCGAATACTTCAAAAATGCCTTCAACCCATAAATGAACGATCCACCAACGCCAGTATTCCATGATGGTAATGTGGGTGTGCTCGCCATAGAAAAAGCCTGATGCGTAGAACAAGGCAATAGCGATCACAGAGAATGTCAGCAGCCAGAGCAAATTGCGGTCTTGTGCCCTACCTTCGCGTAGTGCTGGTAGTAGAGCGCGCATGACCAGCAGTAACCAGATTAATAAGCCACTGAATTTGGCAATTTGCCAAATGCGCCCTAGATCCACATACTCATAGCCTTGGTGGCCGAGCCAGAAATTCAGGCTCTCAGGCATGAGTTGTGCAATGCTGAGGTAGTTACCAATATAGGAACCGACGACCACCACAATCAGGGCGCCAAATAGGATATCCACCCCTAGCTTTTGATAAGCAGGGTCTTTGCCGCCGTTAATGTATGGCGCTAGAAATAAACCAACAGCTAAAAAACCACCAGCGATCCACCACAGCGCGGTTTGCAAATGCCAAGTGCGAGTGAGTGAGTAAGGAAACCATTGGGAAACATCTATGCCGTAGAAAGTTTGCCCTTCTACTGTGTAATGCGCAGTGAATGCACCCAAGAAAATTTGGGCAATGAAAAGCGCTACGACTAAAAAGGCATATTTAGCCAAAGCGCGCTGCGAGGGGGTCAGGGCAATGCCAAGCAGAGGGTCTTTTGTGGGCAGAGCGATGCCCTCCTCCTCTTTGTTGCGAAAAAAAGACCAAAACCACACCATCAGCCCCACACCTGCCATCATGCACGCGACGCTGATGATGGACCAGACAATATTTTCAGCAGTAGGGTAGTTGCCTACCAAAGGCTCGGGCGGCCAATTGTTGGTGTAGGTTGACATTTTTTCGCCTGGATTGCCAGGTCGCTCCGTGGCAGCAGACCACGCAGTCCAGAAGAAGAATGCAGCCATATTGGCGCGCTTATTTGCATCTGGCAATGTGTTCTCTTTCATTGCATAGTGCTCACGCATTTTTTTGAAAGCTGGGGCATCGCTAAACAGCTGGTCGTAGTGTTGCGCGGTATGGGCGATGGCTTGTGCCCGACGCTCAGAGATGTGTACTACGCCTGCATCATCCGGTCGAGCGTGGCGATATTCAGCTTGCGCATCAACTTGTAAACCTGCCTGTTGTGCAGGGCTAATATCTGCATAAGGTCGTTGGTATTGTGCTTGCGCAGCCAGATCGAGCCAGGCAATCAGCTCTCTATGTAGCCAGTCTGCTGTCCAGTCGGGGGCTTGGTAGGCACCATGGCCAAAAATGGAACCCAGCTCCATCCCGCCAACAGATTGCCAAGCACTTTGCCCTTGCAGGATGTGTGCTTTGGTGTAAATGACTTTGCCGTTAGTGCTGAGCACTTGTGCTGGAATAGGGGGAGCATGTCGGTAAATCTCTTTACCAAAATATCCCAAGATAGCGAAAGTGAGCATCAACACTGCAACGAGTGCGAGCCAGTACTTTTTGTATAGCTGCATAAGGGAAGCTTTCGTAAGATTAAAACAATAGGCGTTAAGCCCTTCCGAGAAATAACCCTGCGCGAAGTATGTTTGCTTTCGGGTAAGAAAACAAGCACAGACCTCGAGATTGCAGCTTTAAGCAATATCACAAAGTAATCTTATGTGATTCTAGAACAGTACGCATAGTCGAATTTGACTTAACGCAAATAACAAGATTCAGGGATTGACGGCTTGCTTGGTTGTTCAGCTACAGCGCCAAATAAAAACGCCAGCCTGGGGGCAGGCTGGCGTTGAGGTGGAAGCTAAAGGTGGGTAGTTTAGTGAATGATGACTTCGCGCGCGTTTTTTACTAAACGCCCCATATACCAACTGATCAGGGGGTTCAAGATAAAAGCTAGCGGTTTGGTCAAAGGACGCACGGCTTTGAATTTCTCGCGATATTCATTGCGGTAGTCTTCAAAATTGTGGCGTTGGAATTGCAGTACGCGCTGGCTCTCGGTAGTGTCCATCCAATGGCTGTTAAAGCGTTCTTTGCCAAAGGCATCTGGCGAAATACGCAGACCCATGGCATCAAAAGCGGCATTAACTAAGTCGTAGTGTGCGACTCGGCAATTGGCATCTGGTCCGCCCAAATGATAGGTATTGCCCAAGGCCTCCGCAGATACGCAGGCATTGCATTGTGCCAAGGCCACATCTTTGGGGTGTACCCAATGTTCTGGCGTATCTGCCGCAATAACAAAGCCCATGATGAGCAGTTCTTTATCTGTATTGGAAGTTTCGCGGCCATCAATAGCCGCGCCCAAACGGACAATCACGAAAGGAATGCCGCTGGCGCGGATAATGCCTTCACACTCGGCTTTGTGACGGGTGTATTCTGTATTGGGCGCTAGGGGATCGTCCACCGCTTTGAAGCTGTCTGCTGATTGGGCTTGGCCAAAGACCGTAAAAGACGAAGGAAAAATTAAGCGCGGCATAGGCGACATTTGTGCGATCAATTCGGTCATTTTTTTAGTGACTCCAACATTGACCTTGTGCGCGATTTCAGGCTTGGTTTCTGTGTGCGGTGGCAGCATGGCTGCGTTGTGCATCACTGCATCTACCCCTAGCAATAGGTTTTGCAGAAAAGCCTCGTCCAGTAAGTTGCCGTACACCACCTCTACGCCGCGCTGAGAAAATGTGGCGCCTGTTTCGCGATTTTTTGGGGTGTCTAAGTCAGTGGCGCGCACATGAAAGCCTTTAGCCAAGGCTTCTTCCACCACCATTACGCCCACACGCCCTAGCGCGCCTGTAATCAAAACTTTCATTGTTTGTCTCCGCGCTCATGGCGCTGTATTAAAAATAAGAAACGATGGCAACGACCGTTGCAAAGCCGCTTAGTTTAGCTTTTTTGAAGGTGCTTTTTGATCGTGTCATGCAAGTCGGGTGGAAGCAAGTCGGCTAGCTCGGGTGGTAGTGGGCTAGAAAAGGTTTGGGCTTGCCCAGTTTGCAGATCGGCGATACGCAATTGCCAAGCGTGTAAAAACATGCGCGGCAAGATAGCCTTAGCGCCGCCTTTAGCCAAGCGCTTGTTCAAGGTGAAATCGCCGTATTTGTCATCTCCCAAAATGCTGTGGCCATTGCTGGCAAGGTGCACCCGAATTTGGTGGGTGCGCCCGGTTTTGATGGTGACTGCTAACAAGCTGACAGGAATGGTGGCATCTTCAGGTATGGGCAGTGTAAAACGCCCTAGTACTTTAACCAGGCTGAGTGCGCGCATGGCATCGGGGTGGTCATGGGGCACCACTTCTACGCGGCGCTCTTCAGCGTTGCTGCCCGCCGCTACTTGGTATTTGCGTAGGGCTTGATCTATGACTTTTAATTTTTCTGGCCAATCGCCTTGCACCAAAGCCAGATAGGTTTTGCCTGTACTGCGGTTTTTGAATTGCTCTTGCAGTGCCACCAGAGCACTGCGTTTTTTCGCCACCAAAATCACACCGCTGGTTTCACGGTCCAGCCTGTGCACTAATTCTAAATAGGGTGTCACGCCGGTTTGTCCTCGGCGCTGCGCGCGCAGGGTTTCTATCAAACCGAGACTCACGCCCGAGCCACCATGCACCGCCAGCCCTGCGGGTTTATCAATGGCTACGAAGCCATTTTCTTCATGAATAATGACAATTTTCCTCGCCAAACCTGCCTGAGCAGCTTCATTTTTAATAGTGCTGGGTGGCGCTGCTTTTTCGCTTAAGCGCAAAGGCGGAATGCGCAGCACATCGCCCGCCGCTAATTTGCTCTCGGCCTTTGCGCGGCCTTTATTCACCCGTACTTCGCCGGAGCGAATGATGCGGTAAACCAATGTCTTGGGTGCACCGCGCAGCTCGCGCAGCAAAAAATTGTCTAGGCGCTGCCCCGCCCATTCTTCGCCCACGGTGAAAAATTGCACGGCAGGGGAAGATGGTGTGGGCATGGATACTTAAGGGAAAACGGCTAGAAATCAGGTTAGGGCTGATTTTAGGCGCATATATAATGCCCAGTGCTTTTGGTAGGCGCTACTGCACAGGGATCTGTCCCTTGCCCTAGGGGCTTAGGCTTAGCTTGCCAAAAGTGTATCTGCCCACCGTCGGTAATTGCAACAAAAAACGACGGCGTAGGGGCGAATGAGAATAAATCACTTTTTTACGGAATTTTCCTCGCGTTGCTCGTCCGGTTGTTTAGGCAGCTGATGGCTCAGCAGCGCGAAGGGCAAGAAACTTTTTTGATTCAAGCGATGTTGATCTGGATTTGGTATTGCGTAAAACGCGCAGCCTTGAGGCTAGCGCGCTACTTGGCTGGGGGCTTTTTTGTCCAGCCCAAGGTTTTACGCGGGCTGCAAGCGCCTCGTAGCGCTCGGTCTTGGCCTGTCTGGCGGTGGACTGATAAGGTGCCTTTGTGTGGCTGCCTGTGCCTGCCCGCGCTGTTTCTGCCCGTGCCTGTGTCGTGTGCAGGGCGCTAAAGCGCTGCTGTTGCCGACCCTCACGGCGTTTCCTGGGGTTAAGTGATATTTCGCATTCGCTCTTGAGGCTCAAGAGGTGAAGCGCCAATGCGCTTTGTCGTTGTATGCAGCTAGAGTGAAGGAGTCATGCCATGAAGCGCATGTTGATTAACGCCACCCAGGCGGAAGAACGCCGTTTGGCCATAGTTGAGGGGCAAAAGCTCCTCGATTACGAAACCGAGATTGAAGGGCGCGAGCAGCGCAAGGGCAATATCTATAAAGCCGTGGTCACCCGCGTCGAGCCCTCGCTTGAAGCCTGCTTTGTCGATTACGGCGAAGACCGGCACGGTTTTTTACCTTTTAAAGAAATCTCTAAACAGTACTTCAGCAGCAATGTCTCGCCTTCGCAAGCGCGCATTCAAGAAGTCATCAAAGAGGGGCAAGACCTCTTTGTCCAAGTAGAAAAAGAAGAACGCGGCAATAAAGGCGCAGCGCTTACCACCTTCATCAGTTTGGCAGGCCGCTATGTGGTGCTCATGCCCAACAACCCGAGGGGCGGCGGTGTTTCGCGTCGCATTGAGGGTGACGAACGCGCCGAGCTGAAAGAGGCCATGGACCAATTGGAATACCCCAATGGCATGTCCATCATTGCCCGCACTGCCGGCATAGGCCGCAACGCCAAAGAGTTGCAATGGGATTTAGACTATTTGCTGAAATTATGGAGTGCAGTTGAAGAAGCGGGTAAAGCGGGCAAGGGCGCTTTTCTGATTTATCAGGAATCGAGCTTGGTGATTCGCGCCATCCGTGATTACTTCAACCCTGATATTGGCGACATTTTGATCGACACCGACGATATTTATGAACAAGCCAAACAGTTCATGCAATATGTCATGCCGGAATACGCACCACGCGTCAAACGCTACAGCGACGATACGCCCTTATTTAGTCGCTTCCAAATAGAGCATCAAGTCGAGAGCGCCTACGCGCGTACGGTGCAGCTACCCTCAGGCGGAGCTATTGTGATTGATCACACGGAAGCCTTGGTGTCCGTGGATGTCAACTCTGCGCGTGCGATTAAGGGCGGCGATATCGAAGAAACCGCTACACGCACGAACTTAGAGGCTGCTGATGAAGTGGCGCGCCAAATGCGCTTGCGCGATTTAGGCGGCTTAGTCGTGATCGACTTTATCGACATGGAAGAAAGCCGTAATCGCCGCGAAGTGGAAAACCGCTTGCGCGATGCGCTGCGCAGCGACCGTGCCCGCGTGCAATTCGGCACCATCAGCAAATTTGGTTTGATGGAGATGAGCCGCCAGCGCCTGCGCCCTGCGCTAACAGAAGGCGCGTCCATTCCCTGCCCGCGTTGCGGGGGGGCTGGGCATATCCGCGATACGGAATCTAGCGCCCTGCAAATCCTACGCATCATTCAAGAAGAGTCGAATAAAGAAGGTACAGCAGCGGTGCATTGCCAAGTGCCGGTGGAAGTAGCCAGCTTTTTGCTCAATGAGAAGCGCAACGAAGTTTCCATGATCGAGCTCAAGCAGCGCATCGCTGTGTTATTGGTGCCGAATAAGCAACTAGAGACACCTAATTATCGGCTTGAGCGTTTGAAGCACGATGATCCCCGTCTTGACCGCATCGAAGCCAGTTATAAATTGGCAGAGGAAATTGAGGATCCTACTGAGATTACCCGCAAAGCCAGTGAGCCGACGAATAAACAGCAGCCCGTTATCAAAGGCTTTTTACCCGATGCCCCCTTGCCAGTTATGGAAGAGAAAAAGGCATTTGAGGCCGTCAAAACTGCCCCAGCAGCTAGCAAAATTGAAGTGATTGGCGCAGGTGGTGGCTTTATTGCTTGGCTTAAAGGCTTGTTTAGCGGCAAAACTCAGCCCGAAGCGGTGCCAGAACCTGTCGTGACAGAGCCTGAGAAAAGTAAAGGCGGGCGCAACGGCCGTGGCGGCGGCAGTCGTGGTGGCCGTGGCCGCAATGAGCGCGGTGGTGAGCGCGGCGAGCGCAGTGAAAAAGCCGAAAACCGCGAAGGCAAAAACGGCAATCGCTCAGGGCGCGGTGACAAAGCCGAACGCGGTGAACGCACAGAGCAGCGCCCACCCCGCCAAGATCGCGCCTCACGCGAAGGCGCTGCGGGCGAAGGTAAAGCCCAGCGTCCTGTGCGTACCGAGCAACGCCCTGAGAGCCGCGATCGCGATGCTGGACGCGAATCTGGTCGCGAATTCCGTCGTGAGCGCCCTGCCCGTAACGATGAAGGCCAAGCGCCAACGCCTGCAACAACGCCAACGCCTGTGGCCAACAGCAATGGCAGCAGCACCGTGCGCGAATCGGGCGCACCCTCTATGCACGATGCGCCTGTAGCTGCGCAAGGCGTGCTAGATAACGCCAACAGCAATGAGCAAAATTCAGGCCTTGCCCGTGATAGCCGCGAAGGGCGCGAACGCAAGAGTCGTGATCGCTATGGTCGCGACCGCCGTGGCCGTGGCGAGCGCGCAGACCGGCAAGAGCAGCAGCAGGGCACTGAGGGCGGCGCGAGCGCCCAAGCGCGTGATTCTGATTTTGCGCATACGGTGCCACAAGAAGCCCTTACAGCAGCCGCAGTTGCCCCTGCAGTTGTTGTCGTCCAGCCTGAGTCTGGTGCTGAAATCAGCAGCGTAGCTGCACAAGAGGCACCAGTTGCTATAGCCATGGTCGAGCCAGCAGTTGCTATTACCGCTGCACCTGCGCCTGTACAGGCGCAAGCTAGCTCTACTCTAGGTTTGCCCAAAGTGGCCAGCTACACCCTGCCTGCCGATGTATTGACTACCGTAGCCAGTAGCGTGGGCTTGGTCTGGGTGCAATCTGATGCTGCCAAAATCGCGCAGGTCCAAGCGCAAATCGCAGCCGAACCTAAGCCTGTGCATATCCCGCGTGAACGCCCCGTGCTGCCGCCTATGAGCACCGAACCACTGATTTTGGTGGAAACGCGCAAGGACTTGGCCGCCGTGTCTTTCCCTTTTGATCAGCCTGCTACTTAAAAGCTGCAAAGAGCATCAAAAGCAAAACCGAGGCGTAGGCCTCGGTTTTTTTATGTCTAAATTGCTTTGATATGTATAAGCAGAGCAGATGTTTACGCTTTTAATGCGCGCCACACTACGATTAAAAGCATACTGCCAATAACGGCACCAATAAAACCAGCTGCTTGCCCTGCTTGGTAAAAGCCTAAAAATTCGCCAAAGTAAGTGGCAAACATAGAGCCGGCAATGCCCAGCAAAGTTGTCATGATGAAGCCTTTGGGCGCGTTTTTGCTCGGCATGATGAAGCGAGCAATGATGCCAACGAAGAAACCAATGAGGATAGTCCAGATGATATTCATAAGCTAAGTCTCCAGATGAAAAGAAAAAGACGCCCTCAGTTTACGCGGTTTCCAAAATCTCAATAGCCTCACTGATCTCTAGCCAGCGCAATTCGGCGCTCTCTAGTTGCGTATTGACGCTCGCGAGTCGTTTACTCGCTTGAATGATCTCTTCCGGTTGGGGGTTGCCTGCTAAGGTTGTATGCAATTGGCTTTGCTCCGCGCTGAGTTGATCTATGGCGGTTTCTAGCTGTAGCAATTCTTTTTTCAGGGGGCGCAGTTGCGCAAGCTTGGCTTGCCTTTGCTGCTGTTCGCGCTCGCGTCGCTCTTTATGCGATAAGCCATCATCTGCGCGAGACGGCGCTGCTGGGTTTTGTAAGCGTGCCGCTTCGCGCAGGGCTTTGGCGTGATCGAGTAAATAGCGTTGGTAATCGTCTAAATCGCCCTGAAAGGATTGCACTTTACCTGCAGCTACCAGCCAAAAATCATCACAGGTGCTGCGCAGCAATGCACGGTCATGGCTGACCAGCAGCATGGCACCATCAAAACCATTGAGCGCCATGGCGAGCGCGTCCCGCGTAGCTAAGTCTAGGTGGTTGGTTGGCTCATCTAGTAATAATAAATTGGGTTTTTGCCAAACGATGAGCGCCAGCACAAGCCTGGCTTTTTCGCCGCCACTCATACTGCCTACGGTTTGGCTGACCATGTCGCCTGTGAACAAAAAACTGCCTAGAAAATTGCGCAACTCTTGCTCAGTTGCTTGCGGGCTGCAAACTTTAGCCAAGCGCACCATATGCTCCAGGGGATTTAGGTCGGCGTGCAAAATGTCCAGCTCTTGCTGCGCAAAATAGCCTATAGACAAACCCTTGCCTGGTGTAATGTCTCCACTGATGGCCTGAATTTGCTCGGCAATAGTTTTCACCAAAGTAGATTTTCCTTGCCCGTTGGCACCCAAAATTCCGATACGCTGCCCTGCTAAAACTGAGCGCGAGATGCCATGCAAAATGGTGGTTTGGCCATAGCCTAGAGCAGCATCTTGGATGCTGAGCATGGGGTTGGGCAAATGGTCAGGTTCACGGAACTCAAAAGTAAATTCGCGTTGCCCTAGTATCGGCGCTATTTTTTCCATGCGCTCTATAGCCTTGACGCGGCTTTGCGCCTGCTTGGCTTTGGTTGCTTTGGCTTTAAAACGATCAATAAATTTTTGCAGATGGGCGATTTTGTCTTGCTGCTTCTCAAATGCGGCTTGTTGTAGCTGTATTTGTTGCGCTTGTTGCTCTTCAAAAGCTGAATAGTTACCGCTATAGCGCGTGAGCTTGCCGCGCTCTAAATGCACAGTGACTTGGCAGATGGCATCTAGAAACTCACGATCATGGCTGATGACGATCAATGTGCCAGCGTAACGGCGTAGCCATTGCTCTAGCCATACCAGCGCGTCTAAATCTAAGTGATTGGTGGGCTCGTCTAGCAGCAAAACATCGCTGGGGCACATCAAAGCCCGTGCCAATTGCAAGCGCATACGCCAGCCGCCAGAAAAACTGTTCACGGGAGCATCAAGTTGGGCCACACTAAAACCCAAGCCTAAAATTAAAGCTTGGGCTCTGGCTTTGGCATCGTGCGCACCTGCATCGTACAAAGCAGCGTGCGCAAGGGCGATTTTTTCACCATCATTTTTGCTTTCAGCCTCATCCAGCTTTGCCTGGGCAGCTATTAAATTAGTATCTCCTGCTAAAACAAAATCGGTGGCCGAGACACTGCTGTCTGGCAGGTTTTGCGCCACTTGAGCCAAGCGCCAGGCGACGGGCATGGCGAAGCTGCCACTGTCCTCGTGCAAATCGTTGGTGATAAGGGCAAAGAGGGAAGATTTTCCTGCGCCATTGCGTCCGATGAGGGCGACTTTTTCACCAGCTTGAATTCGCAAATCCGCTTGGTCTAATACGACTTTACTGCCACGGCGCAGGGTCAATTGGTCTAAAACAATCATGGGCTGTACTGGTAGAGAGAGGCGTTGTCTTTCCCTAATTTTGGCTGCTCACTGTGCGGGGCTTGCCCCGTAAAATAATCAGCATGGCTCAGTGCGCTCTATACCATCGCACGCAATGGCTGCGTGGGAGCTAAGCGTATTGATGCAGTTCTGCAAAAAGGGGATGCGATGTTTGAAAAAATTAAAAATCTATTCGGTAAAAGTGCTGCCGATGATGGCATGGATTCACTCGGCACTGAGCTAGGTCGTTCAGGCGCTGCTGATTCTGACGCAGAAGCTTTGCCGATGCCTAAAGGTGCTTTGCAAACCGCGCAAAAACTTGCCAAAGCAAAAAAAATGGTTTTTATTGAACGCCCTGGGCAGCGTGGCTATTCGCTCGACGGCCAAGTTCAAGGTAAACCTTACAAAATTGAACGCGGCAGCCCCTCGCGTCAATATGTGCAAGGCGTTGAATTGCGGGCGCGTTGTGATTTGGGTGTCTCGCCCAATGCGGTGCTGATGGTAGTCAATCGCCATTTAAAAAAATCATTGGATGAAAACACCTATTCAGCCTTTACAGACACGATGGAAACCATGGTCCATACCAATTTGCCGGAAGAGGTCATGTGGATGACGATGTATGGCGAGGTCGGTTGGCACCAATTGGGAGAACGCTTTATCAATGATTACTGCATTTTGGCTGAAGACAAACACCTGGCACGCGCACTTATCGATGATCGTTTGGTTAAAGCTTTAACCAGCTGGCCTGTGCATAGCCTGACGCGCCCTATTATTTTCATGCTGATGCGCGGCCGTTTATACATGCGAATGCAATTTGATGACGATAGCTTTATGCTGGAGCACGCGATCGATTGCTTCGAATTATTTTGCAGCTGCATCTTGGCTAAACAGGCTTTGCTGACCCAAAACGATTGAGCAAAACGCGGTTAAGTGTTTTTTTGATCGTTGGCAAACTCGAGTGAGCGCAACTCTTGCGCCAATTTGTGCAGCACGCCATTGACATATTTATGCCCATCGGTGCCGCCAAAGGCTTTAGCCAGCTCTATGTGTTCGTTGAGTACCACACGCCAAGGGATCTCTGGGCAGTGTAGAAATTCATATACACCCATCCACATGATGGCGTGTTCGCAGGGTGAAATTTCGGCCAAGGGACGGTCTAGCTTGGGAACAACCAGGGCATCGAGCTTCTCCGTGTTGGCAACACAGCCGCGAAACACAGCGTCGTAATGCACGCTATCGGCTTTACCAAAACCTTGCAAATTGCGCGTGAAGTTGTCGATAGCTTCTACGCTGTTTTGCCCCACTAAGTGTTGGTACAAGGCCTGTACGGCAAATTCGCGTGCACGCGTGCGGGCGCTGCGCGGGGCAGATTTGAATTTTGGGGTGGGTATAGATTCTGAAGACATAGCGCAGGCGAGACAAGACGCGGCAAAAAAGAAAAACGGGGCTGCAGCCGCCGTGTGGCCTGCAGCACCCGCTGGATCAAGGTTTTTATGCGCGTTGTGAGCTGACGGAGAGAACCTCGCCCGTCATATAAGAGGAGTAATCAGAAGCTAGGAAAATCATGGTGTTGGCCACTTCCCAAGGCTCGGCGCCACGGCCAAAGGCTTCTTTCGCGGCTAGTTCCTTGAGTAACTCCTCGGGCGCTGATTTCTTCAGCATGGCGTGGAAGGCAATAGAGGGCGCAACCGCATTGATGCGCACACCAAAATCAGCAGCCTCTAGTGCGGCGCAGCGGGTGAAGGCCATCACGCCCGCTTTGGCAGCGGCGTAGTGGGCTTGTTCTTTTTGTGCGCGCCAGCCCAAGACCGAAGCGTTATTCACAATCGCGCCAGCACCACGGGGCTGCATGGCGCGCAGCATGGCGCGGGTCATGCGGAAAGTGCCCGTCAGGGTAATGTCCAGCACCTTTTGCCATTCTTCGTCTGTCATTTCCAGCACGGTTTTGCTGGTGCCCAAACCTGCGTTATTGATCAGCACATCAGTGCCGCCCAATTTTTCTTCAGCAGCGGCAACTAATGCTTGAACTTGTGCTTCATTGCTGACATCGCAGAGCTGGCCGTAAACGGCTTCTAAGCCTGTTTCTTTTTTGAGGTTCTCAACGGCTTCGTTTAGGCGGCGCTCGTGCACATCAGAGACAAACAGGGCGCGGCAGCCTTCTTCCGCCGCGCGCTTGGCAGCGGCAAAGCCGATACCTACGCCTGCGGCGGCCGTGACCAGAACTGATTTGCCTTTGAGTAGGCCGTGGCCAGGGACATAAGCGGGGGCTTCTTTCATATTGCGCGCTCCATTTTTGAAAAAGTAGGTATTGGGTAGGCAGCGCAGCAATAAGGGGTAGCGCAGCCAGAGTTAAAGCGTGATTTTATCGCGCCTAGCGTGTAATCGGCTGGGGCATGGCTATGCTAGCGGCATGGATAGAACAATTTTTTTATCAGACAGGCAGCGCGAAGTGCTCGTGTTGGCGGCGCGTTTGTTGCGCGAGCGTGGCTTAGAGCTGTATGCAGCAAGAGAGGCAGCCGCTTTGCAGCTACATCTGAATCGGCACATCGACTTACCCAAGCTCGAGGCGGTATTACAAGAGGCGCAAACCCAATTGCGTTTATTCGTGCCCGATCATGCTGAAGTTTTATTCGCTCTGCGCCAGCTGGCCGCGCAGTGGATGATGCGTTTGGCCGCTTTTACGCCACTGTTACAAGGGGGCGTGTGGTTAGGTGCGGCCACAGAACATAGCAGCATTTATATAGACTTGTATGCAGATAGCGCCAAAGATGTAGAAATTGCGCTGCTCAATATGGGCATAGATTACGAAACCCCCGATCTGGGTGACTGCGCAGATGCCCCGCTGTTGCGCTGTTATGGGCACAGCAGCGTTTTACCGCGGCCGGTACCAATATATTTGCAAGCGCATAGTCGCCAGCAATTGCGTGGCGCATGGAGTGCGCGTTTAGAGCCAGGCAGCGATTTGCGCCTGCGTGGCGATGCAGCAGCTTTGGCCGCGATAATGCAGCCATGAAAACTGAGTCAGCAGAACACATAGCCGCCGATCCCAGCGAGGGGCAAGCCGCTACCAATCGCCGCCGTGCTTTGGTATGGCTAGGCTATGGCGCAGCAGGCTTGGCCGCAGTTTCTGCGGGTTATTTAGGGTGGCGGCAACAAAATCGCTCAACATCGGCAATATCTGCTTTTCATCCTTTAACGGGTGTGGATTTGCAAGATATCAACGGCGCCGTTTTGGATGCTGCTGGATTCGCCCAGGATCAGGCACTCATCATCAATTTTTGGGCGCCGTGGTGCCCGCCTTGTGTGGAAGAGCTTCCGCTTATCAATCAGCAATTGCTGCTAAAACCTAATAAAAAAATCCAATTATTGGCTATTGCTATTGATGATTTAGACCAAGTCCAGCGTTTTTGGCGCGCCCGGCAATTGCCTGCCATCACCCCAGTTGTGGCTGGTTATGCGGGAATGCAGCTCATGCGCCAACTGGGGAATGAGCAAGGGCAGCTCCCCTTTACCGTGGTATTAGCGGCTGATGGCGCTATACTGCACAGCCATTTGGGCGCACTCAAAGCAACCGATATGCAGCAGATTTTTGCACTGATAGAAAAAACATAAGATTCAAGTTAGTGGTATTTGCTGTGATATGAGTGAAATTAACCTAAAATAACAAGTTTTATTGAATTTCAAAAGCGCGCGCTTAGCGCGCCCTATCAACCTGGAGCCTTTATCCCATGGATTTACGCAAACTCAAGACGCTGATTGATTTGGTGTCTGAATCGAATGTGCACGAGCTGGAAATCACCGAAGCTGAAGGCACGGTGCGTATTGTCAAAGGTCCGATCGCCGCACCTGCTGCGCCGGCGCCCGTGCAAACGATACAAATTCCGCAACAGGTTTATGCCGCTGCGCCCGCCGCCGCGCCAGTCGCTGCAGCGCCTGCTGCTGCGCCTGCGGCTGCTCCTGCTCCTGTGGCGGAAGTCAGTGGCACGCCTGTGAAATCGCCTATGGTCGGCACTTTCTACCGTTCTTCCTCACCCGGCGCCAAGCCTTTTGTTGAGGTGGGTAGCGTGGTGAATGTGGGCGATACCTTGTGCATCATTGAAGCCATGAAAATTCTCAACGAGATTGAGGCGGAAACTGCAGGTACGGTCAAGCAAGTCTTGTGCGATAACGGCCAAGGCGTGGAATACGGCCAAGTGCTGTTTGTGATCGAATAAACGCGGCTTGAGTACTATTTATTTAATAGCTGCTCAGGCAGGTTTAACGGCTTGAAATGCCAAAATAATGCCTAAAAATGGCCTGTACTGCGTTGAAAGATGTCACCCCATGTTTAACAAGATATTAGTGGCCAATCGCTGCGACCAGTCCCCTAGGGATGCAGCGGCGCAGTCAAATTGCCGCGTTCGCGGCAGCGAACAAGGGCAATGAGCCACGGAGACATATTGAATGTTTAAAAAAATCTTAGTAGCCAACCGTGGCGAAATCGCCCTGCGGGTGCAGCGTGCCTGCCGCGAGATGGGCATCCAGGCCGTTATGGTCTATTCCGAAGCTGACCGCGACGCCAAATATGTCAAGCTGGCAGATGAAGCGATTTGCATAGGTCCTGCACCTTCGGCGCAAAGCTATTTGAATATGCCTGCCATTATTTCGGCAGCGGAAGTCAGCGATGCCGAGGCCATCCATCCAGGTTATGGCTTTTTGAGCGAAAACGCTGATTTTGCTGAGCGCGTGGAGCAATCGGGCTTTAGATTTATCGGCCCGACGGCTGCGTCGATTCGCATCATGGGCGATAAGGTTTCGGCTAAGCAAGCCATGATCAAAGCTGGCGTGCCCTGCGTGCCAGGCTCTGAGGGCGAGTTGGGTGACGATCCCGCGCAGCTCAAACGCATAGCCAAAAGCATAGGCTACCCCGTCATCATCAAGGCCGCGGGCGGCGGCGGTGGCCGTGGCATGCGTGTGGTGCATACTGAAGCTGCGCTGATCAACGCCGTGCAAATGACCAAGGCCGAAGCGGGCGCTGCCTTTGGTAACCCTGCCGTGTATATGGAAAAGTTCTTGCAGAACCCACGCCATATCGAAATTCAAATTCTGGCCGATACGCATAAAAACGCCGTGTATTTGGGCGAACGCGATTGCTCTATGCAGCGCCGCCACCAAAAAATTATCGAAGAGGCACCTGCGCCTGGCATCCCGCGTCGCTTGATTGAGAAAATCGGTGCGCGCTGCGCCGATGCCTGTAAAAAAATTGGCTATCGTGGTGCCGGCACTTTTGAATTTCTCTACGAAAACGGCGAGTTCTACTTTATCGAGATGAATACCCGCGTACAGGTAGAGCACCCTGTGACCGAGCTGATCACCGGCATCGATATCGTGCAGCAGCAAATCCGCATTGCGGCGGGCGAAAAACTGCCCTTTACCCAGCGCGAAGTGCTGGCCAATATGAAAGGCCACGCCATTGAGTGCCGCATCAATGCGGAAGACCCCTACACCTTCTTGCCTTCGCCTGGCCGCATCAATTTATGGCATGCGCCCGGTGGCCCTGGGGTGCGCGTGGATTCGCACATCTACACCAATTATTTTGTGCCGCCCAATTACGACAGCATGGTGGCCAAATTGCTGACTTATGGTGACACGCGCGAACAAGCCTTGGCGCGTATGCGCAGCGCCTTGGTGGAAACCGTGGTCGAAGGCATCAAAACCAATGCGCCGCTGCATCGCGAGCTGCTGGTGGATGCCAAATTCATGGAAGGCGGCACCAATATCCATTACCTGGAGCAGTGGATGGAAGCGCGCAAGGGCTTGCTCAATAGCAAACCGTAAGGGGCGCAGGTGTTGTTGCTGTTGTTGGCAGCAGCACATCTTAGAAAGCTCTGATTAAGCTGGTTTTTGTCATGGCGAGCGCAAGCGAAGCAATCCATTTACACCAATAAAATCAACGAGTTATGGATTCCCGCGTCGCTACGCGCCTCGCAGTGACGGAGTTGTGCAGAGGTTTCCTTAGAAAAATGGCCTGATGCAGATGTGCTCAGGCCGTTTTTTGTTTAGGCGGCATCCAAAATAAGATGCCACTGTGATTGTTTTTCTAAGACCAACATCGCGGTAAGCGGTCTAGCCAGCGCAGCTAGTCGTGGTTCGTTTACCCAAAGGTTAGATCGCAGGCGCATAAAGCTCCTGAAAGACAAGGCCAGGCATCCATGTTTCGTACTGTTGCTTTGTGCCGACCCTGCGGACAACCAGAAAACCCATGAAGATGCGATCGCAACTTGGTGGAGGTTTCATATTTGCGCCACTGCGCACGGCAAATGATGGATAGAAGGCTGGTCATCCTGCGCGGCA